>DATKVL010000461.1:0-4773 GCA_035530115.1 Dehalococcoidia bacterium
CCGCAGGTTCTTAGGGTTCACTTCCTCAGGAGTCACCAGGCAAGGCCCCATGACACTACAGGTGTCCTTGCCCTTAGCCGGACCGAGACCACCTGCCAGCATCTCCTGCAACTGGATATCACGGGCACTGATGTCGTTGAAGATAGTATAGCCAGCAATGTACTCCTCTGCTCGTTCTCTTGGAATATTTTTGCCTTCTTTGCCAATATAGATACCATATTCCAACTCGTAGTCCAGCAAATCGGTGAAGGCAGGCCAGAGAATGATTTCGTCAGAGCCAATGACAGTGTCAGGATTACCTTTATAGCATACCGGTATCTCATACCAGCCTTTGTCAAGTTGCCTCTTCCCAGAAAAGCTGGCGTGGCCCTCGAAGGCGAGATAATCCCGCAGGGAATTCGGCCGCGGCACTGGCGCCTTCAGCTTGATCTCATTCATTTCGTAGACTATCTTTTCACCCCGGGGACCAAACAAGCTGCCTTTGACCTGGCAGTTCGTTAAATAGTCGATGGTCATCTCGGCCTCGGCTTTTCCTTCATTTCCTCTCCGGAAGAAGGCAATCATGTCAGGTGGAAGTATTGCTGCTGCTAGTTCGTAGGCCTGAGTATTGCCATACTTATCAGCGAGATAGCGGGTATAGCCTATATTGAGATCGATAACTTTATTCTGGTGTATGGCTCCGATGCGCTGTATCTGGCCACCTGGTTTGGGAACCCCGAAAGTCACTAGCTTCATTCCCTCCTCCTTCCTCCTGTAGCCCCTGCATACTAGCGGCTTCTCGTATGGTATGTCAAGAGACCAGCATAATGTTCCGATGCCGAGCCTGAGGCTTGGCATCGGAACATCCGTAGTAACAGAAAACCTGGAGGACGGCTCAGGTTTGCTGCTCAGGCTACTAAACCGTGCTGAACTCGAAGGTGCCGATTAGCATTCCTCCAGCCTCTTTTCTATAAATCTCCACCACGTATGTTGCAGGAGTTGCCAAGGTCTGGAAGTTCGTGATGTACAGTTCATTTTCAGTATCTATGCGATAGTCCCTTGCCGTATCTCCAAATGTTGATGTTTGCAAAATATCACCTGGATTATCTTTAGCATATATCACGATTGTGAGTTCCTCATTGTAGACGAAAGGCTGATACGGGTCTATGAAGTCGGCAACTCTGAGGGAGAATTTAACTGGCATAGTTCTTCCAGCTTTATTGTTCGCTGAGCTAGGCAAAAGTTCAGCGACTTCCCAATTCTGGACAACAGGAAGCATTATGTAGGACGGATTACCAGCGTCATGGTAAATGGTGTTCTCAGCAACAACCCACTCTGTTTCCGTGTACAATTCCCCGCCAGTGTTAAGGTTGCGGTCGTACTTGGGGAAATTGCTGCTGGAAATGTCCACACGAATACTGTGTCCAGCCTCAAACAGGTGGCTGATGTTACCTATATCAAACGTGATCGTGTAAACAGTACCGGGTTCCATCAATTCGGGTGTTGCCATGGAATCTCGGTACCTCGCCCTTATAATGCCATCAGCGACCAGCATCAACTCTCCAGTAGGATGGACATCTATCAGTTTAGCGGTGAAATCTGTATCCAGACAGTCTGAAGAGGCGCTGAGGACAACGGTAAGAGGACCTGCAACTTCAACATCTTCTGTTAGTGGTGAACCGGTATAAGTCAGAATATCATCCCGGCCAAGCACTACAGGTGTTTGGTCTAGAGACCCGGATGACAGCATTAGATTTGCTCCACCCCTGGTTATCACGGGATCCATTGGGTCATAGGTGTAACTTGCCGGTTCTTCCCAACCAGTAGGTGAATCAGTGCTGAGGACTCCGCCTTCGCGCAGATAGTAATTAACGTATTCGACTTCTTCTGGAGGCCACTCGTCTGCCCACCGCCACTCATCAGCTTCCATGCAATAATACTGAATTGGCGGCTCATCCATTATTCCGTTGTCTATGCCTTTCAGCCAATAGTCAAACCATTCATAAACCGGGATGGGAGGCGGAGTTCCGTGGGTGCCCGGCCCCACTATGAGTTTTACCGGAACGCCTCTCTCCTGCAGAGCGACAAAATCGTTAATTTGACACCTTTGGAAAAAGTCGTACCAACCGGTCGCTAGCAAAGTAGGAACCTCTACTGTGTCGTACACCTTGTAGCTGTCTCTCCAGACGTCCTGGTCAGGATGATTTAGGATTTCATCTGCGTATGGCTGCATAGTGGCATAACTGGGGTTGAAATTGTACCAGGGAAGATGCATCCAATATGACGCTGGCGCTGTGGGATTCCCAGCATAGCCTATTAAGTTAAGTAATAGGGAGTAGACCATCATTGTGTGATACATCCAATCAGCTGAACTGATGCCAAGCAAATCTCTATGGCCGCCAGGGATCGTAGACAGACCGCTCACCGTTTGCCCAATTCCCCACAATAGAGAATCTCCACGAAAGGCTCCCCCCTCAAAGGTAAGGTCGCTCATGAGATTTCCACTCGAGGATAAAGGTGCAATAGCCTTGAGATTAGGATGGGGTTCGCCGGCAGCCAAGAACGCAGCGATACCGGGCGCTGAATAGCCGTAGGCACCGATGTTTCCGTCACACCACTCCTGAGCAGCGATCCAGTCAACTGCATCATACCCGTCTGAAGTATCATCGTAGAACAGGCGGTCTAAGCCCTGCGAAAAGTATCTTCCCCGCGTGTCTTGGTCCACGCGGACATATCCAAGTTGGACGTCGACTGGCCATGTTGTCGGAGCTGAGCCAGGTGTGCCAATTCCATAGGGAGTCCTGGAAAGAATCACCGGGTAAGGTCCAGGGCCCCAGATGTCAGGGTCGGGGAGATAGACTCTGGTGTACAAAAGGGCGCCATCGCTCATCTCCACATACGTATCGAAAAAGACCGGCCCACTATCAGCTAGGACTGCCGGTGCCGGGCTAACCAAAAGCCCGATTATAAGCAAAACTGCCAATACTGGAATTATGGCTTTACGCATTTCTTATCACTCTCCCTTCTTTCCGTAATAGTTCAATTTGACACGCAGCTTAGCTTTTTCAAGATCTCAGCCCATATACATCACCCCCTCGCTGCCAAGCCACCATCACCAGGCATATACTTAAGCAGTTCAGGCACCGGCCTGCTCCAAAGCCTTCTTGCCTAGAACGTCAAACATACCAACACCCCGGGGGCAGGGGCTATCCCTGCCCCCTATTTCAAACCCTTGCCAATCACTTACTTCAAGTGATTAGTGCTCTGCCAAGCTGTACCGCGCCAAATCTCTCTTTTCGATGCGCAGGATTCTTTATATGTCACCACCGCCCTTACTGGCCGGGAGCCTGTCTGGGAACATACTTAACCCAGGAATCAACCTCCTGGACGTAGTCATTGACTACGACGCTTATTGCATGTCCCGAAGATGCCCAGTTGGGAAGGTTTATCACCTGCGTTTTACCACCGCCCCATCGCGGCGTAACCACAAGAGATATTGTCCCGTCTGGAGGGTCAGCCGCAGGCATGTAGAAGTCAATACCGGACATGAACGTTATGGCGTGGTAGTAGGCAATCGGTTGACTAAGGTCCGTCACTCCATCCGAACCCTCATCGTAAACGAACAGGCCGATCAGGTTCTTGGCGATGCCACCGATGGCGGGCAGCACGCTAACGCCGTTGATCTCGAGAACGTCCTCATCCCTCCAATCGTTCTGCCTGGTAATAACCAGGTTGCTGTGGTAGTCGCTCCGGTTCATATGTTCACCAATGCCGCCAGGTGGAGATGTCAGGAGGCGAACAAAGTAGTTGCTCCTCATAAAAGGCTCAAAATAGAAATGATGAGGTCGAAAGCCTTCACGCAGGAGGACGAATTCATAGTGTTTCAGCCCGTTGGCTTCGAAAGGCCCCCAGGTTCCATCGTAATACCCAGTTCCACTCAGAGTATAAGTTGCCTCCGGCTCGTCGTATTTTCTCGCCCCGGTAGCGTCGTCGACTTCCCATATCTCTACGGTAGCATCACCCACTCCCATATTTGCCGGGAAGAAGACGGCCCGGCCAGCCAGCCTGACTTGGCCCGGCGGCACGGGTAAAATGTCCGTTGTTGCCGGTGGTTCATCGGTAAAGAACTCGTACATCGCCGCAAATGCCTCAGCCGAAGTTGCCGACTGGATATGAAATTGGCCGGGAAGCAGAACGTTCGTCGCGCCTACTATGGCGCGGGGCGGATTAACCGCTCCACTTCCGGCGAGTTCGGCCCATATAGCCAGGGTGGGTACGCCACCAGGGAGGGCGCTTGCTGTACCGCCGTCGATGTTCACGTACTTGGCGACCTTTGCTGCATAAGGCGGCACTGACAGGTAGGTCTGAGATACAAATGTGCCCAGAGAATGCCCCATAAGGTAAACTTTGTCGGCTCCGGTCTGCGCCAGAACGCTGTCAACAAATGCGTTGAGACGCGCAATAACCGCCGCAAAACCCTGGGTGACGAAAGTGGAATCATATTCAAAAGCAAACAGCAAGTCCACTGGCCAGCCATTGCTGGCAAACCGCATGGCCTGCGACTCAAATTGCTGTGCCGAACCCGCCCCACCATGCACAAAAACAATGGGCCTAACGTTGGGCGGAGGCGGCGGAGTGAATGGTGTACCTCCAGCATATGCCGCAGAGGGAATCACCAGCGCCAGAATGAGCGCCAGTGCCACACATAAAATTCCTATTCTTTTCATTTTTTATGTTCCTCCTTTATTATTGTTGCTGTATTTCATGCCTGAGAGATTGCTTTGCTCATCACCC
>DATKVL010000462.1:0-2868 GCA_035530115.1 Dehalococcoidia bacterium
TTCATTACCCCTTATCGCTATTAGCAGCCGATTGGCAGCCATGGCCGTAAGTCCTGGAACCCTATCTGCTCAGAAAGACGACTTGGCGAAATCCGGGAGTGCTACTTGGCGTTTCCAGGGAAATGAAGATGCTAACAAACATCCTTGGCCATGGTGGGGAAAAAGGCCAAGGCAACCTCAATGCGCGTGTCTACGGGCTTCTGTGGTCCTGCCAGACGATCTTCGAGCGCGCTATCGGAAAGCCCCAGCGCTTCGTCCAGGCTTAATCCCGACTTTTCGAATGCGCCAAGGTATTTGGCGACGGCAGGCCGGGATACGCCCGTCGCTTTGCCGATCTGCCTAATACTGAGCTTCCTCTTTTCGTGAAGTTCGATGATGGACCTGACTTTCCTCATGCTGACCTTCCTCTGTGCCATGCGCGTCGTCTCCTAGCCACCAGGTGGCTAGCCAGATCGTACGCTCAGGCTGGATGTCGGTCAGTTCAGAAAGCCCGATGGAGTTGCTGCCTTTTCCCCGCAGGGTGCATCATTGCTCCGGAATGGGTGGCAACTTTGGACCGGAATGCCCTAGCTCCCCAGTGTGTTATTCCGCTACACCCCTGAAAAGTGGCAACCATGGCCCGGAATGGGTGGCAACCATCCGCCGGAATGGGTGGCAACTTTGGACCGGAACGGTGGCAACTTTGCGCCGGAATACTCAACCTTCTTCATAATACCCTGCTTGAACCCAATGCTGTACTTCATGTCACCTCCATTCCGGGTGACAACTATCTTCACTCAGAGGGATGCTTCTTCGATCTTTCCTTGTGCGGACATGCAAAAATAGAGAGAGAAAGAGGGAAGCGGCAATAAAAAGCCGTTTCAAATCAGGAGATCAATAGGAGCAGCGTTCCTCTTAGCTTTCCAATAGCGTTCTTTATACTCTTTCGCTTATCCAAGACAGCATTCGCCTAATTCCTTCTCCCTTAGAAATGGTTGGTGTCCATCCAAGGAGCTTTGTGGCCTTTGAATAATCAGCAACGAATACTCTCTGGTCGCTTTGCCTGGGGGGCAGCCTCGTGTAGCTCAGTTCAATTCTCAATTCATTTTCGAGAAATGAAAATAGTTCAATCAGAGATAATGAGTTCCGCATTCCACCGCCAATATTGAATATTTGGCCCTCGGCCTTATCAATTTGGTTGGCAGCCGAAAAATAGAGACTCACCATATCATCCGCATAAAGCACATCTCGTACTTGTTTCCCACTCCCGGAGATAGTAAATGCTTCTTTCGATTTCCCCTCTTTCTTCTCGAAAGCCTTTTGACAAAACCAACCGATCCATCCTTGATCAAATGAAGCGAATTGTCTGCCCCCGTACATCGAAGAATGACGGAATACCACCGTCTTGAGGCCAAACATTCTATGATAATCCTGCATATATTGATCAGCAGCTCCTTTTGAGCAGCCGTAGGGCGAGTGAAAATCAAGCGGTATGTTCTCAGGAAAGCCTTTGGGGAATTTCTTTGCGATGTATCTGGACTCGGATTCTGAAATGTCCGCCCACTCAAGGTCACCATACACCTTATTTGTAGATGAATAAAGCACAGGCGCGTCGGGCCTGTACTTTCGCACTGCTTCGAGGATATTTAGACTTCCGAGCGCATTTGTTTCAAAATCAAATCGTGGTGACTCAACTGAAGTCGTCATCGCAACCTGCCCTGCTAGGTGAAAGACGATATCAGGCATGGTTCTGCTTATTATTTTTTCGACGTCACCTTGGATTCGAACGTCGCCATGGAAGTACTGAAAGTCTCCCTGAGCCCTGAGCCATTGAAGGTTCTTCTCAGCGCCCAGTCTCGAAAGATTGTCTAATACTATGAGCTCCTCACCTCTTCCTATTGCCTGGCTCGCCAAATTGGTGCCAAGAAATCCACAGCCGCCCGTTATAAGATACTTCATTTACTCATCTCCAACAATATATGCCTCAATTAGGTTCTTGAGCCCATCATCCAAAGAAACCTTCGGATGCCATCCGAGATTATATAAGGGCTCAAGGTTCTCAAGAACTTTCATCTTCTCTCCCTGCCGATATTGTAGTGCCCCAAAAATCAACTGGACATCTAGTTTTTCCCCAGTGAGTCCTTGCCAAATATCTCTAGCCTTGCAGACAAATTCCCGAACCTCGCAAAGGTTTCCCGAACCGACGTCTACTCTGGCATACGGAGGCAAAAGGCCACTCTTGTCGATAACAGCTGCTATCGCCGAAACGACATCGGTTACATGGACAAAATCCCTTTCTTGAGTCCCTGGCGATAGAAAGACTTCAGGAACTCTGGATTTGAATTGGTGAAGAAGCCAAGTCACGAATTTTCTTTCATCATCCTTTGGGCCGTACATTTGCTCAATCTTCAAATCGACAAACTGAATACGTGAACTCAGCAATCTTCCCCATTCCCCGAGTTGCGCCTTCGAAAGGCCATATGCATTAATGAATTTAGGAAGTTGACTTCCTGTATTCACAAATAGCCGACATCCGGCATTCGCTGCAGATTCCAATATTCTCAACCCCAGACGTAAGTTTGCATCAAAAACCATCATGGCATTTTCGTCTTCACGCCCATAATTCGCCGCTGTATGTATGACTACTTCGCATGAATAGCGCCTTAAGACAGTTTCGAGGTCTTCATTCTCAATATCGCAGAAGTACTCTATCCCCTGCATGCTGTTAGCAAGTCTCCAAAGATCACTGTAAGCGATGCCATTACACCGTAGAGGCCGCTAGGCGTGATCTGGTTTGCGAAGAAGTCGATCAGTAGGCTTTGGGATCGAGTCGGTACGGGAGAAGTGCAGATAAGGCTTCGGCGTCCTGGATTTTTGGCAGAGTGTCGA
>DATKVL010000463.1:0-4505 GCA_035530115.1 Dehalococcoidia bacterium
GACCCAGAAGCATATAGCGACATATGCTATGAGACATTCACAGAAACACACCCAGAGGAATATATCCCCGAAGATGTGCTTGATGAGTGGCCTCACCTCGTGTCTGACTGGGAGGAGTGGCAACAGGAGCGTGACCAAGAAGAACTACAGGAGTTGGCAAATGCCTGAACACATGGAAGAAAAGCTACGGGACTGGCTAAGTGCTTGCCCGTATGCTGAATACACAGAAGTAGAATACGTTGAAGAAGATAGCAGGGTTTACATTATGAACGTAAGCCTTGCCATAGTAAAGGAATCAGAAGATGCCTGATGGATTTAGCGAAGAATTTATGACACTACTTACCAAGTATTGTGGCGACCAATGGGACTTTAATTGGGACGACTACGATGATGGCAAGAAATACCTACGACTAACAATGAAATTCAAACAACGCTACACAGAGGATTACAAATGATGCGAGCTATATTGATTGACCCGTTCACCCAAACGATTGAAGAAGTGGACTACAGTGGAGACTACAAAGACATCTATGGTCTGATAGAGTGTGACTTATTTACCACAGTGTATCTTCCTAACACAAGCGATGACACGCTGTTCGTTGATGACGAGGGCTTGTATGTAGAGAACCAAAGGTTCTTCAAGATAGAGGGTTATGAACAGCCACTGGCTGGTCGTGGCCTGCTGTTAGGCACTGACGAAGAAGGCGAGAGCATAGACTGCATGTCTACAGTAGAAGAAGTAAAGGCCATTGTGTCATGGGAAAAGGACGGCACACAAGTGGAGGCCAGCTTTATGGTCATGGCTTTCAACCAGATGAAGGACGTAATGGATGCCGATGAGTTGACCGACAAAGAGTTACTCGACCTGCTCATTGGCGAAGAAAGGGTGTTACATTAATGCTTGACATTCCAGCAACAATATCGTATGTTGAGATAGTAATTATGGTGGGTGTGTGGTTGAACACATCCATCAACATCTATAACCTAATGAAGGCACGACATGACAGAGGATAAAGATAAAGAAAAAGAATACGAATCACTACGCAAGTGGCTGTATGGCAACGAGTTGTCGCACCGCCAGACCATTGACTTCCTTGACAAGCGACCAGAGTTTAAGAAATGGCTCAAGGAATATTTTATTAAAACATATACAGGAAGGGGCTAACATGGCTCGCTATGAAGTAACATTTGTGATTGACACAGACATGAAAGACGTAGGACAACAACCTTGGTGGCCGATTATTGGCGAAGACCCAATGCCGATTGATTGGCTTGAGTATATCATGGTGCGTGACCTATCCGAAGACGAGTATGTCTTGGACATTGAGGCCGAAGAAAATACAATCAACGTAGTTGACATGACATACGATGCACTGACACAAGAACCACAGAAAGTTAAACTAGAACTAGTAGTAGACAACGAGGAAAATAATGAGCAATAAACACACACGAATGTTTAAGCCTTGGTATGAGGATAACATCCTAAGTATCTGGGAAACAAAGACTAATAGCCGTGGACGAAAGGAACGGGTGAAGGTCAAGACCAATCGTGCCACAGTGCATGACCGCCTTGGTAAAGAGTGGGAACGAGAAGCTATCTGGCAGGATGGGTATTGATATGGATTTATTTGTAACACCAATCATGTGCCTTGCGTTGGCAGTATATCACGAGGCACGTAACCAAAGCACAGTCGGACAGTTGGCTGTCGCACAGGTAGTAATGAACCGCATGATGGATGACCGCTTCCCCGATGATGTCTGTGGCGTAGTAACACAGGGCATACACTGGCAGAGCAAGCCAGCCCGTTATCGTTGTCAGTTTAGTTTCTACTGCGATGGGTTGTCTGATGAGCCACGTAATGCAGAAGCGTTTGCAACGTCTATTGAGATTGCAGAGGCGGCACTTGATGGCTATGCAGTTGGATTGCTTGAAGGTGCAACACACTACCACGCAGATTATGTCTGGCCTTCTTGGGCTGAGCATCACACACGAGTAGTAATGATTGACCAACACATTTTTTACAGATGGGATTAACTACATGAAACTTATTGGTATTATTATATTTTTATTACTTTATCTAAGCATATTTACTGGAGCATAGAATGACTAAGAACCTATGGGAAAAAGATAAGCGGCAGTTGTTCAGGGAATTGTATCACCAATACCTTGACGAAGGATACAACCAGAAGGAAGCAAAGAAGATGGCACGTGAAGAAGCAGACGAGATGTATACAGAGAACGTGACCTTTGCCTTTGGCATTTCAGAGAGTGAGTTTGACGAATGAAGCAGGTGTCCCTACGTAAACTAAAGAAGATGCCTGAGTTTCATGGCAGGTTGTTTGCTGATAGCGATGACGCAATGACATGGCTTGACCGCATACGTTCCAAGATGGGCAGTGCTTATGAGTATGGCAGTCGGTCATGGAAGGCAGAAGATAACACCTATCTGACACTGGCATACCTACACAGGAGTGAATGACATGACAGATGACGAGAAGAAAGAACGAGATGAACGCCGCAGGAAACAAACACTGAGGCGAACAAAAGAATGGTATGAAAAGAAACGCTTGACATTGAGCAGAGCATGGAGTAGGTTTCATCCAATGGAACTTGACCCTGACAACAGGACATGGTATTACGATAGCTATGGTGCTAAGCGTGACAAGCAGACCGAAAGGATTATTGACGATGAGTAAAACAAAGAAGCAGAAGATGCGTAGCATTAGACGCAGAGCAATCACAGTTCAGAACAAGTCTACGTCTAAGAAGACTATGCCTGAAGCAATCAAAGAGGTTTCAAATGTATCAAATGATGTATAAGTCTACGGGATGTTCACCAGCCTTCATGGAGAAGGTGCGAGACAAGGAAGAGTTCCTTCGCTTTCGTGCCTTGCTTGCAGAGAGCATGAACTTCCAGACACAAATGGTTAATGGCAAGCTCTTTATCTACGATAAGGGCAAAGAGTTCGGGGTATATTATGCAGATGACAAATGATTCTAAAGTTACAAGCAGGGGTGGGTGCGGTTCATGCGGCTCATCCGATGGCAACATCCACTATGATGATGGTCATGCCTACTGCTTTGTTTGCGAGAAGTTTACACCATCACCTAACCAAGAAGGATACACACCAATGCAGAACACAGTGCCTACAATACCTACACCACAGAATACACAGGTTGCACGTCTATCACAGGGGCAGTTCGCTGCCATCCCTGACCGCAACATCAGCCTCGAAGCGGCTCGTGCATATGGTATCACACAGACAGAAGGCAAGCACATCTATCCATACTACGACATGAACGGCACACACGTTGCCAACAAGGTTCGTCACGTAGCCAACAAAGAGTTCCACGCAGAGGGAGCAATGACACAAGGCACACTGTTCGGTCAGCAGTTGTTCGGTCAGGCTGGTAAGTTCATTACCATCTGTGAGGGTGAGCTTGATGCAGTGTCTGCCTATCAGATGATGGGTAGCAAGTGGCCTGTTGTGTCGGTTCGTAATGGCGCACAGTCAGCCATCAAGGATTGCAAGGCACAGCTACAGTGGCTCAACAAGTTCGACAACATCGTGCTATGCTTTGACAACGACGAGCATGGCAAGGCGGCGGCGTCACAGGTTGCACAGTTGTTCGAGCCTAACAAGTGTAAGGTAATGAAGCTACGTGGCAAGGATGCTAACGAGTATCTCAAGCACGGCAGAGCAGAGGACTTCATCCGATTGTTCTGGGAAGCACAGCCATACACACCAGCAGGTATCGTAAACCTCAAGGACTTCGATGGTCTGTATGACACGGACGACAAGGTATCTGTGCCTTACCCATATGAAGGACTGAACGACATGCTGTATGGTATGCGAACAGGTGAGTTGATTACATTCACAGCAGGCACTGGTGCTGGTAAGTCTAGCATCATGCGAGAGCTTGAGCATCACCTACTCAACAACACCGAACACAACATCGGCATCATCAGCCTTGAAGAAAGCGTCAAGCAAACCATCTTCCACCTCATGTCTGTAGAAGCAAGCAAGCGTCTATACATTGAGGAGGTGCGTAAGACTGTATCACAAGAGCAACTCAAGCTATACGAGGAAGCAACAGTAGGCACTGGTCGTGTCTTTGCATTCGACCACTTCGGTTCCATTGAGACTGACGAAATCTTATCCAAGATTCGCTACATGATTAAGGCTTTGGACTGCAAGTATATTATCCTTGACCACTTGTCCATCCTTGTGTCTGGCCTTGAGGGTGACGACGAACGCCGCAACATCGACAAGATGATGACCAAGCTACGTTCACTTGTGGAAGAGACGCAGTGCTGTGTCCTTCTTGTGTCTCACTTACGCCGTGCATCAGGTGACAAGGGGCAGGAGCAAGGCACACAGATTAGCCTGTCTATGCTACGTGGCTCACACAGTATCGCACAGATTAGTGACGCTGTGATTGCAATGGAGCGTGACCAACAGGCAACCGACCCTATCGTAGCCAACACCACAACAGTGCGTGT
>DATKVL010000464.1:0-1398 GCA_035530115.1 Dehalococcoidia bacterium
AGGAACTATGTAGCCATCTGGGCTGCTGTGGATAAGAAGGGGTATGTAACCATACTGAAGGAGTGGCCAGACCGTGACAGCTACGGAGAGTGGGCAGTGTTCGGAGATCCGAAGTGGAAGTTTGGCCCTGCGTCTAAGAAGCTAGGCTACGACATACAGTCCTACGTGGACGAGTTTACAATGATTGAGAAGGAGATGGGGGTTCAGGTCTTTGAGCGTATAGGAGACTCCAGATACTTCGCCAGAGAGAATGAGGACAATGCTGACTTGTTCGAGAGCTTTGCGGACAAAGGAATGTTCTTTGTCCCTTCCAACGGAACCGACATCGACACAGGCATCAATGCTCTGGACGCATGGATGAAGTATAACAAGAACCTGCCAGTAGACGAGGCCAACCGCCCCATCCTACACATTCATAGCTCCTGTGGGAACCTGATCCACTCCCTAATCAACTGGGGGCATAAGGGGAAGGCAGACGAACCACTAAAGGACTTCGTGGACGTCATTAGATATTTAGCAACACACAATGATGGATATGGCCCAGACTTCGTGTCTGACGCTAGCTTTCAAACAACGATGAGAAATAAGGGAGGATACTGATATGGCAAAGAGAAAATTAACACAACTGGCTGAGGACTATGGCAAATCATTTGAGGAACTCTATGATTTAGCCGTCAACAACTTCGAGGAAGACATGCTGTCTGGTCGAGGTCGTAACACGTGGGTGGATGAGCGAGGGCAAGACCTATTGGATGATATGATAGCTATGCCACTAGAAGACTGTGGTAAGGTTTATCGTGGCAAGGTTTTATCTGAGTGTCCGAACAAGCATTACGTCATGGTTCACCACCGAGACAGAAGCTGTAAGGTTCCTGTGAAAATCAATAAGCGCATGATTGGAAAACTATTGGGTAAGGTCATATATTTCGAGGAAAAGGGAGACGAAAACAGCCGAACCTACTCATGGGTAAAACGATAGTTGCCTTATATGTTACACTAAATATTTAATATGCCTGACGATTCAAACTTTGAGGAGCTTACATACGTAAGCAAGAAACCAAACGTCAAGTCTTTACGATATGCCTACGACCAAACCGTTGTAGAGCTAGAGGCTTACTTTGATCTATGTCGCACGTCCTATGATGACCGCCGTAACTGGTGGCCAGGGAAAAGCCGTGACCTGCGTAAGCATGGTGCGGACGCATTCCCATGGGAGGGTGCAGCCGACATGGAGAGTCATGTTATTGATGAACGTGTAACCAAGCTGGTTTCTTTGTTCATCTCCTCGATGAAGCGTGCTAACGTCCGAGCCTTTCCCGTAGAGGCAGGCGACATTGCTCGCTCTAAGGTGGTTTCTAACTTTATGAAGTGGATGGTATCTTCGGGCTACATTCCACG
>DATKVL010000465.1:0-2976 GCA_035530115.1 Dehalococcoidia bacterium
TTGAATCAATGATTCTGGGGACATAATGCCTGATTTGTAGGAGGCTTAACTAGTATTGTCTCCGCGGAATTAGAGAGAGGAATAAGGGAACTTGCTAAAATACCCACTCGGGCGTTGCCCCTATGGTCAGCCAACGGGGAGTTGACAGTGTGGGGAGCGTGGTATACCATTGGTTCCAAGTCAAAATTCCTAGAAAAACTAGACTATTACACAGATTCAGAGGCTGCAAAATTGAGTGCCGAACGTCAGGTGGCGGGAAGCGGAAGTCGAACAGTCAAGCGACGTACTCAAGCTCACGGCAATGAAAATCAAGGAGGTGTCCAAATGCTAGCGTCGGCAGATAAGGTAAGGCAGACAGTTGAACAGGCAGCCAGGATTATGGATGAATACAAGCAGCGGCTTAGTGAAGTTCTTGAGGAGGAAGTAGAGAGGATCAGGCAAGAGGCTGAGCAGGAAGCGGCCGGTGTTCTTACCAAGGCCCGCGAGACAGCGCAGCAAATTACAAGCCAAGCAAAGCTGGAAGCAGAGGAGCAAGCAACGGCGTATTTAACTGAATGGAAACAAAAGGCCGAGAAGGAGGCGGCGGCCTATGCGGTTTCGGCGGCGGAAGCAACTGACCAACGGGCAGCACAAGTGATAGAGAAAGCAAAACAGAAAGGTGAAGCGGAAGCCACCGCTATTATCGAAGAGGCGAGAGAAGGAGCTGAGCAAATCACTGCGGAGGCTGAAACCGCAGCCAAAAAGCAAGCTGCGGAAGTGAAGCAGCGAGAAGTAGAACGCATAATCAGCAGGGCTAAAGAAGAATCAGCCAAGATTGTCGCCAAGGCGAGACAAGCGACTGAGGACGAAAGGGGCAAGATACTGGCTAATGCCGAGAAGGAAGCGGGCACCTTGATAAAAAAAGCCACCCAGGAGATTGAAGAAGCGTCTAGGGCTGTCGCCGCGCTAAAGGAAAACGCGGAACAGGAGGTTAGCCAGGCAAAGCAAGAAGCACAGCAGGAAGCTCAACAGCTCCTGAACCAAGCCAGAGAGCTAGGTCAGAGGGAGGGTGGAGAAAAGGCACAAGCAATCATCAGTGCCGCCCTGCAAAAATCGCAAAGTATCATTAACGAAGCCGTAGAGAGTGCGAATAAGAAGAGGGAAAAGGAATCGGCTGGGGTCATAGCCGAGGCAAGGAGTAAAGCAGAACAGGAAGCCGAAGAAATCATTGCTGCTGCTAAGCAAACTGCGAAGCAGATTGTTTTCCAAGCGTTCCAGCGTTCTTTAGGTACCTTATTGGATAAGAGCGAGGCAGCGCGGGAGGATGAGGAGGATGGCGGAAGCCAGCAAGCTGGCAAAGCCTAAGTCATATAATGTTTCTAATTTCGGAGACAAGCTCTAACTATTTGTCAGCTCCACTATGGTGACGCCATAGTCTCCTTCGCCATAATCACCAAGGCGATAAGATTTAACCAGAGGATGCTTGGCTAGTGACTTGTGTACGGCATGGCGTAATTTTCCTGTCCCCTTGCCATGAACAATGCACACAGAGGGCAAGCCAGCCATAAAGGCATCGTAAAGATATTGGTCAAGCCGCCATAGGGCTTCGTCGACGGTAAGACGGCGTAAACTTAACTCTCTGTCTACTGTTTTCACTCTGACTTGATAAACTCCAGACGAAGGATTTCTTTGCTAGCTTCAGTGGTCTTGACTCTATCATCGATACGCCAGCCTACTACCCAGATGATTTGCTGAGGGGAGCAGACGATTGGGATGTGGCCTCGCCAGGAACGAGGTATCTTGGCGTCAACCATAAACTCATAGAGTTTCTTGGGCATGCTCATGCCCAGGGGCTGAAATCTGTCTCCGGGCCGACGCTGACGGACAAAGAGTTCCGTTCCTGTTTTTTGTAAATCGAAATGGGCAACGAGATTGCTTTGACAATTTCCCTCGCTTGTGCCCAGGGCGCCTCGCGATGACGGAGAAGCCGCTCGCTCTTGAACTATGCTGGCTATCACCTTCCATCCTGGGGGAACTGTCTTACCAGGCACTGTAAGAGGAAATTCGCCTGGCAGCGGAGGGAAAGGACATGGCGGAAGGTGGGATTGCTTGGCTGTGCTCGCAATGACGAGCTCATCATATCCTCCGTGACAGATAAGGCCATGAGGGAGAGAGATTCTTTTGCTAGCCGGTTTATTTAGCAGGCTCCTTGCCGCTTCAATATGACTGGCTTCGATGTCTCGAGCATCCCCGGCCAACCTGGTCACAGCTGCTCTCAATAAGTGCCTCTGCAGGGCTATCGGCAAGCTAGCAATCTGCTTCCTATCCAGGTAAATGGTGTTATTTTCCTGCCTGGCCACTTCATCCCACAACCCAGAAACTTGCTGTTCAATTAAAGTGCTATCCTCTTTGGCGATATCAGCCAAACGGAGCAGGGCTTGGTCAACGCTCGGATTATATTGTCTGAGCAGAGGCAACAACTGGAGGCGAAGGCGATTTCGGAAGAAGGAAAGCGAAAGGTTAGAGGAATCAATACGTGGGGCAAGCTGATGTTCCTGGCAATAGTTCGTTGTTTCCTCCCTGGTAATATCTAGAAGCGGTCTTATTACCAGGAGATTGCTTCGCTTCGCTCGCAATGACAGGGGAGAAGCTCGCAATGACGGGGGAGAATCTCGCAATGGCATTTCTTGGCTGTCATACGCCATAGGCGAGCAAGGGGCTAAACCACACAATCCGGTAATTCCTGTTCCCCGTAATATGTGCATCAAAATGGTCTCTACCTGGTCATCCCTGGTATGGCCTACGGCTATTCGATTGGCTCCGACCTCTCTAGCTACCCTGGCAAGAAAAGCATAGCGTAGTTCCCGGGCAGCTTCCTCAATAGAGCAATTTCTTTCAATCCTGTAGGCAGCCACGTCCTGCCTATCAATAGTGATGGGAATGCCAAGCGAACCAGCCAGATTAGACACGTATTCAGCATCAGCTTCGGATTCAACT
>DATKVL010000466.1:0-4135 GCA_035530115.1 Dehalococcoidia bacterium
AGTCTGCAACGAAATGATTGCAGGCGGTAGGACGTGTCAAGGTCTTTGCGCGGTCATCCCGAACAATAAGTATTCCAATAAGCTCAAGAGATTGAATAAGCTCATTCAAAACTTATTAGCTATGGACAAAGAGACCAGGGATGGTTGAGTGAACAAGAAAACAAAAAATATTAAATTCCATATTCTCCACGGCTCCGGCCTTAGAGATATAACTGTTAATGTTCAGCGGAAAATCTGTCTATTTCTGGATAAAAATAATGACTTCCGGGCCATGACAAGCACGGAGTTATTCTGCAAGACGTGCCCATTGAGTACCGACTGCGCGGAAGCAAATCGCGGTCATGATGGTTCGGTGAAGGTGAACAATGACTGAGATTTTTTACAAGGCAACCAGAGAAGACAATAGGTCATTAATGATTGTAGGAAAAGATGCCGTGCAATATATTGTTAATGAATGGGTAGGGGCTTCGCCGCGTGCTGCTGCGCTGGGGTACCATCTTTTAGTATTCGATTCATTTGCTGGCGTATCTGCTTTGGGTCGCGACTTAGTGGCATGGAAGTGTGAAATCGATGGGGTAATCAAAGACAAACCACAGAGAAGGATTGTTTTCCCTTATTATGAGCAAGCGAGTTATATAGATTTTAACGGAAAGAAAAACCCTGCCGGTTGGCCTCCCTATACCGTTATGGCCAAAAAAGTAAAAATTCTAAAAAAAATAGATATGAAAATTATAAAAATGGACATATTTAATAATCTCGATTTTGTTGGCACCATTGATATATCTTATATAATGGCGATGATCGCGGAAAAATACCACGCTTCGCTATGCGCAAATAAAAGATATTACTATTTGGGATTTCATGATGATGATGCGAAATTCGATGAATTCATGGCAGAGTTCGGAAAGTGGCTAATACTGGCTAAAAATGGAAATTATTTTATATGGTGCGGTGGGTGTACGCATACGGAATGCCCATGGCGGATGGAGTAAAAAAATGAAACATATATGCGCGCATAGTCGTATTGGCCAACCGATTTCTATTGACTACAATAGAATCGTTGCTATAGGAGAATGCTCTGGTTCCAATGATTATGCCGGTGACATGTGGCTAATAACGCAAACGTTTAGTCCGGAAACTCCTATTGTAGATATTATGAAATGGGCATGGGAGAATCGGGTAACCGGGAAACTCACCGTTTCGGTAGATGAGAGTAGTAAAATTCAAAAGCATAAGGAGTAGAAAATGACTAAAAAAATATACATCTTGAAAAATTCTGATTTCAACATTTCCGTCAAGACTGAAATTATCGATTGCCCTATGATGGTAGATGATGAAGTTTTTACTTGTACCAACATAAAGCTGTGGTGCAACGAGTGCGAGCATGAAGATTGTCAGAGAAACAAGAATTATGAAAAAGACTGATCTTTCAAGTGAGTGGCGCGTGCATCTACCGAACCTGATTAAGGAAATTTTTAAATCAAAAGATGTTCAGATATTAAAAATTCCGCTTACTATTCTCACCCAAATTCTGGCAAAATTAGCCAAAAGGGCGATTGAATTGGATGACACAAAACTGAATCAGTTAATGATGAGACTGTGCCTGTATGAAGAGTCCGACCCGTGCGTTAAGGGGTATAGCGAAAAGAAAATTAGAGAATATCTGGATAGGGAGGTAAATCATGATAGTCAATAGAAAAGAATTGGGAAATATTATTTGTTACTACCCGCGTGGCCAGAAACGGCCCATAACCAGGTTGCACTGCAGGTCGTGTTTCCAGATGGGGTTTGCTATACTTAGCAATAACTTCTGCGGCAAAGACGACGTGATGTTTTCGGAAACCATCTGCGGAAGTTGCACTATTTCCGGATGCACTTATTCTAACTTCGATGAGGTGAACGATGAAAAATAACACCCGTTGCATACCGGTCGCGAAAAGTGATAAGTATCCGGAAGGATTAATAAAATTCAATATTTGCTCAAGCTGCCCCTGCTTTAATAGCGAATGGGACGAATGCGTTTTGTTGAATGTGGCTATAAATTTTCGGGATTTTTTCGGCTCTATCCACAAGGACTGCCCGCTGCCTCTCTACGACCGGATGCGCTGGCATGATGCAAAGCGCGAATTACCAGAAAATTTCCTGAACGTTGCCGTCAAGATGCTGAAAGACGGAAAGGTTGTTTACGGCACCGGATTAACAATAAAGAGCGGCACGTGGGTTGCTGACGGGATATTTATTGATGGAATAGTAAAAATTGAAATATTAGAATGGAGGTATTATGAGTGAATCAAGAGCAATATTTTTGAATGGCGAATGGAAAGAGATAAATATGTGCGTTAACTGTCCGTGTTATAGCGATGATTATGATGATTGCAGGGCCGAACCTGATATCAAATGCATTAGCTTCTTTTTCCCTTCGGCAATTGATTCTGATTGTCCACTTCCGGAATGGGATTTAATACAGAATTACGAAACGGGCGTGCCGATAGTGAACGCATACGTTCTCATAAAATTCACTTTCATTGACGGCGATCCCAAAAACTACATGACCCGCAGCGGGTTTTATTCGGGCGGCCATTGGAATATACATGGTGTCGGTGAGCGAATTGATGGGAAAAACATAAAAATCCTATCCTGGAGGTACGTCGATGGTACATTGGACTATACATGGTGCCGATGATGAGAAAAATGAAAGAATATAAAAATTCCATCATGGAGGTACGTCAATGACTGAACATCAAAGCATTATAGACCGAATTTATGCCGGGTTCAAGGCTGCCTACGGGTATCCGCAGGGGAAATGTGGGCAGATTGCCGAAAAAATACAGAATGAAATCGGCGGTGAAATTGTCGCTGGACTCCTGGTGTTTATCACCGGCAAGCAGGAGCATTGGTGGGTTGAAAAAGACGGCGAAACCATCGACCCAATGAGTGACGAATTGATGGAAACTGATCCACATTATCACCGCGAGGTTCACCGTGATGCGTCGAAAGGATACTGGTAAAACAATAGATAACGAATTCGTCGGCCTGCCGGAAGGTGAGCCACAAATACCCGGTGAAACTGAAAGCGAACTAATTGTCCAGCCCATATCAGAGCAGCGCATAGGAGAAGTAATAGCCTTGAGTGATGCGATAACCGACCTGATAATTAAGTATCCTGGAACTGGAGTTAATCACTTTGCTGGAATTAATCTCCTCATAGCTTCCGGGCTTAGTCTGGAAAATGCTATCACAATATATCAAGGTGTAATGTTCAAGAAATTCGGATATTGAAAATGAAAATTAAAGTATTGATAGATGACAGAATGTATCAAGCGGATATTAATGAAGAGAACAATTCTTGCTGTAAATTTTACCCAAGAAGTTGTTTTCACTCACAACTTTTCATGTATGGTGAAGCCTGCAGGTTATTTCATGAGAGACTAAAATTCTACAACAGAACCGAATTATATAAGCGCTGCCAGGCGTGCATCGATGCGGAAGTGGCAGCCCAAAAAATGGAGGTGTCAAAATGAAGAAAACGATAGTCGGGTATATTGCGAAATCGCATGAACTGAATGAAGTGCTGGAATGGGGGAGACCGAATCATGGGATATCGGCTCTTACCGGGGCGATGGTATACAGCAATACGCTCCGAAAATTTAAGGATAAATACAAAAAAATCAAAATTATAGTAGACGTTACGGAGGTAAAAGATGATTAAAAAATATATAAGTAAACGCAAAGCCGCGAATGTATTAAAAAATTGTGGCTATATTTTCAGGTATTTCGATGAAAATAAAAATGCTACATACATGTTACTTAACAATGAGAACGAGTTGATGGGTTATATCGACCGCGAGGATTACCTGAACATGAAAACACGTGATCTGTTTATTGATGAATCGGTCGATCCTGGTATTTGCGTTATTAAACAAAACAAATAATGGAGGTAAAAAATGGCAAATAAAAAAATGTCCCTGCTGGAAGTTGGAGAAAGGATTGCGATAACAGACCTTACCGATTGCATTGTGAATGTTTTCGGCCCGGATTCAATTGCTGATCTACAACTTGCGAAATTGTGGAAAGAGGCCTTTGTGGCAATCGCAGCCGTCGATAATTATCTTATGTCGAAAATTGGAGATGATTA
>DATKVL010000467.1:0-3180 GCA_035530115.1 Dehalococcoidia bacterium
CCGCTTTCACAATGGTAAGACGCGGGTTCCGCACGGTTATCTTCTCAGGATGGCGCACAATCGCAGTTACCTGATGACTCCGCGCCAGGGCTTCATCGCGAATGAATGCTCCAATCTGTCCGCTTGCTCCGATGATTGCTATTCTCATAAATGTAACCCTCCCTTTACGCTTTCCAAGTTATATTCTGGGGGCATAATACCTGATTTGTAGCAGGCCTGACTGGTATGGCGTCCCTGGAATTCAGGGTACGTGTTCCCTAATATGGCCAGGTAAATCTAGTCCAGACTGAAGAGCGGGTACCGGTCCGTTGTCAACAAAAAAGCGTATGCGCCTACTCTCAGCCCCCATCTACTTACACCAACCACGAAGTCGAATAGACCTCTGGGATAGCGACCGGTAAACAAGATGGCAAACCAGGCTATCACCACGCAGACGATGGCTGCAATCACCAGGAAGGCCAGGACGAAGTAGTGTGGGATAGCTAGAAACCACTTCACCAATGGTAACCCACGGCTCAGGTCTTTTGGGACGTCTGGATAGGGGATGTCAATGTGAACCGACTGCTCTTCGTCAGTTGACGGGTATACGTCTGTAAGCAGACCGATATAAGTGGCAACACGTGTGCTGAACTTGACCAAGGCTATATTCCAATCAAACCACCACCTGGGGTACTTCTGCCGGAAAAGAATCATGAGTAAGGTTGCCAGAAATAAGATACCTCCCGCAGCAAATAGCAAGTCCCAGTCATGCATTCTGTCCCCAAAGCCCGCGCCAATTACTAAAGCCAGGATAATAGCGATTGGAATTACCGTGAAGATCCTGAAGAACGTGGTTAACCGATTAAGAGGTCTGTCCGGGTAGTCGATTGTCAAAGTAGCGGGATACGCGGGCGGGGTCGGCGACGCTTCTGATGCTTTTGACGCTTTTTTTGCCATTGTTATTGATACCTCCTTTTATGTTTCGGCCTGTAATCTGTTCACTTTTCAATTTAAGCATGCCCTACAATTTCTTGCAAGAGGTATTCCAGGGACATGATACCTGATTTGTAGCAGGCCTGATTGGCGTGGCGTCCCGGAAATTCGCCGGGGAGAAAGGGTGACCTTCTCGTTCAAAATCAGGGAGATACTCTTCAGCTGCCCCCATTTCCTGCACCCAGCCGTTTCCTATTCCCAGGTCAGTTAGTAGCTGGAGGACCGTTTCATGCTCATCAACGGTGATCTTCCGAGAAAGCAGTGGTATTCGCGACGCCCGGTGCATCGGCATGTATTGAGACATTATGCTGACCGTCACCGTGGGAGAAAGCTCCCGAACAAGCCAGGTTAGCGATTCCTCACTGCCTGCCAGACCGTTGGGCAGAATAAGATGACGCACTATCAATCCTTTTTGTGCCAATCCAGATTCATCTACCACCAGGCCTCCAACCTGTCGATGCATCTCTCTAATAGCCTGGCGAGCCCGTGCTACATAATCCGGGGCATGCGAGAACTTCTTAGCCCACCTGTCAGAGGCATATCTCAAATCAGGCAGGTAAATACTTATTATACCGTCAAGCTCTTTTAGAGAAGCAATAGAATCATAGCCATTAGTGTTATAAACCAGCGGCACTCGAAGCCCCATGGGCACTGCTTCCACAACTGCCCGAAGGAGCTGGGGAACAAAATGGGATGGCGAAACGAAATTGATATTGTGGCAGCCCAGTTCATCCTGAAGGTAGAGCATCCTTTCAGCCAGGGTATGGCAGTCCATTTCCTTTGATTTTTGCTTTTTCCAGTTCTGACTTATCTGGTAGTTCTGACAATAAACGCATCTCATATTGCAATTGCCAAAGAAAACCGTGCCCGACCCTCTGGTTCCTGAAATAGCTGGCTCTTCACCTCGATGAGCGCAGACCGCCGAGACTATGGGGAGACGCCCTGAATGGCAATAGCCCGGTTCGTTCTGTAATCTATTGACCCGACACTCCCTGGGGCAAATATCGCAGGAGGCTAATCGAGCCTCAAGTGCTTGCGCACGACGCTCCAATTCACCGGAGTGGTATAGCGTAACGTATCCTGGTTCCATAGACGCTAAGAGCACCATGAGTGAACGTGGTACAACTCACTGACTTACACTTTAGACGGCTGACATGGTGCTGTCAACTTTCCGCTCACCGATGACCCGGAACTGGTTATTCCATTTTTGGTATCAGCGGAGCGCCGGTCTCCTTAAAGGCGACCGGTCTCTGTTAGTTGCCCGATGAAGTTAAATCCCGGCGGGCGGTCCGCAGCACTAAACGGCATTGCCGGGCATTGCCTTGATGGCGACGATAATCTCAGCGGGTAATCGGAATATTTTAATTTTTTCTTTGCTTTTTATCTGATATCCTGCGTCAATCAGGCATTGCTCAGCATGGATTGGTCTGGAGCCAACGTATTTGGGACATTTCTTATGTAGCCACTCATACACCTTCAGGAATACGGACTTCCCGTTCTCTTTTGACATGTCAATAATCCCCAGCCTTCCACCCGGTTTTAGCACCTTTTTTATCCGGGCAAGCACCCTGGGAATCTCAGGCGTGTCAAAAACCTCAAGGGTAAAGCTCATGAAAACCGCATCGAAGGCGCTCTCATCAAAAGGCAGACACGTGGCATCCCCGCAGCATAGCTCCGCTCTATTTGCCACTCCCTCCTTCTCCAGCCTTCTCTTCGTTTTTTCTATCATTTCCGGGGAAATATCAATGCCATAAGCTTTTCCCGCCGGGCCGACGAGTTTTGCTATCCACTTCAGGCAGTGCCCGGTGCCAGAACCAATTTCCAGTACCGTTTCCCCTTCTACAACTGATAGGCGCTCCAGCGCCATTTTCGAATACTTTCGCCCCAGCAGCCCCAGTGTGTAGTCATAAAACTTACTGAGCCTGTCGTAGGCTTGCTTAGCTTCCTCTTTAGTCCGGGGGACCGGAAGTATATCCCGTGCTTTTGACTCGTTTCCCCTATCCACGCCTTCTTGTCCAAGTTTACCATATCCCCGACGAGCGTATTTATTCTGGGGACATAATACCCGATTTGTAGCAGGCCTAATTGGTGTGGTGCCCCTGGAATCTGTGTTAAGAGTTATCCTCGCACCATTCGATAATATCGGATGCCCAGACGGTGCCCACGGCTTTTTCCAGTACCGCCTGGCGTGGCTCAGGTATGTCTAGC
>DATKVL010000468.1:0-2695 GCA_035530115.1 Dehalococcoidia bacterium
ACCACCTCTCTGGTGGTCTTCTCCAACTGGTGACATCTGGCGCATCCGGGTCCTAAAATTTTTATGTTCATATTTCTGCCTCCTTTATTTGTTTATTTACTAACTGACTATCAGACCAAAAACATAGCCCGTAACGGTGGCCATGACCACTACCAGACCTATATAGGTAAACATCTTCTTCGTCCCCATAACGTTGCGGATAACCAACATACTGGGCAGTGATAATGCGGGACCAGCCAGAAGCAGGGCTAAGGCGGGTCCTTTACCCATCCCCAGGTCCATAAAAGCCTTTACTATGGGCACCTCAGTGAGAGTAGCAAAATACATTAGCGTACCAAAGAATGAGGCGATGAAGTTAGAGAAGAGACTATCTCCACCTACATATTGCGCCACTATTGATTGTGGAATGACCACCGTCAAGATGCCGGCCACAAATACGCCCACCAGCAGCCAGGGTATAATCAGGCGGGTAAAATGTAGCGTCTCCTTCAGCCACTGTACTATTTCGCCTTTAGTAAACCAGCGCCACAGGATGACAGCTACGGCAACCAGAAAGATACTCATCACAAGCCAGTTCTTGGATGCAGCAAAGATAAGGACACCCACCAGAGCTCCAACGAAAGCGACTTGCTGCCAGATGCTCTTACCGGTCGGGTCGGCGGTGAGCATGGCAAATGCCTGCGCGTCAGCCTGGGATTTCTCTTTACGGTAGATAAGAGCCATAACCAGGCCGATGACAACCGAGAACACGATGGCACCGATAGCTCTTGCCAGCCCGATGTCATAACCGAGCAACTTGGCTGAATAGACAATTGCCAGGACGTTGATGGCCGGTCCGGAGAACAGGAAGGCAATCGCCGGACCTAAACCGGCCCCCTTTTTATAAATCCCGGCAAACAGCGGTAACACTGTGCATGAACACACGGCCAGGATCGCACCCGAGACTGAAGCCACACTGTAGGAAGTAAGCTTTTTTGCCTGCGGGCCGAAGTATTTAAGTACGGCCGCCTGAGAGACGAACGCTGCTATGGCTCCGGCAATGAATAAAGCCGGCACCAGGCAGGTTATTACATGCGCCGACAGATAGCTTATTAGGCCATTAACTCCACCCCAAAAAAGATTAGTCAGTATTTCCATGGTTTTCTATTTCTTTAAATACGCATGAACGGATATAACTGTCCAAAGACTATTTAGGTAGCGCCTTTGGGCCGGTTCGTACAGCGTGGCTTAATCTCTCTTTATCCTGCAAAATAATTTCCTCATTAACGAGGGAATCGCGGAGCAGTTCAATTAGGGGGGCAGCATAGCTGTTCATTCTTTGTTCATCAATAGAGTAAACTATCCAAAGCCCGTCTCTCCTGGATTTAATAAAGCCAGCATCTTCGAGGACACGCAGGTTGCGCGAAGCGCGGGACTGAGAGATATCCAATGCCTGCATAACCTCACAGACACAGCACTCCCTTTCCAGGAGGACTTTCAAAATCCTTATCCTGGTTTCATCAGATAGAGCCTTAAACAACTTCGCAAAATCTCTCATTGTTGGGCCTTGTTATATGCGGATATTCGAATATCCACATTAGCCGAATATTCTATTTCTTCACATCTTGCTTGTCAAGGATATGTCAGAGGTAAAGAAGCTTTGGAAACCTATGCCAGAGGACAGTCAAAAATGAGTTTTTAATCGCTCTAATTGGCAACGAGGGTGTTATCATCGCGTTTGGAGTTTTGGCTGCCTTTGCTACTTCGCTGAAATCTATCTGCACCATTATGGGATAGACCATGCGGCCTGGTTTCTCACTTGTATGCATTCACGGTAATGCTCAGAAGCTTCGTCAGTGCCTGGCTTCCCTCGCCTTCTATACAAAACTCCTTGCTGGACACCACCTGTATATTTTCAAAGCCGGCTTCCTTTATCTCGTCCAGGTATTCTTGGTGTTCCAAAGCCCCGCCGATACAACATGCCCAGGCATTCGAGTCACTCTTTATCTCATTAGGGAGCGCTCCCTCCGAGACAATATCAGAAACCGTGAGCCTTCCGCCAGGCTTCAGCGCTCGATAAGCTTCCCGGAAGACTTTAGATTTATCCGGTGAGAGATTGATAACGCAGTTGCTGATAATCGCATCCACAGATTCATCCTCGACCGGGAGTTTCTCAATTTCCCCCAGGCGAAACTCAACATTGTGGTAGCCATGATCCCTAGCGATATTTTTTGCCTTATCCACCATCTCCTCCGTCATATCAACCCCGATAACCCTGCCGGTGGGGCCAACTTTATTAGCTGCCAAGAACACATCTACCCCGGCTCCCGACCCTAAATCCAGGACTACCTCACCCGTTTTCAGTTCTGCTATGGCGGTGGGGTTACCACACCCCAACCCCATAATCGCCTCTTCCGGGACATGCTCCAAGTCCTCCCTCAAGTATCCAATAGCTTCAGCTTGGACCGAGGGACTGACACCACATCCGCAACTTGGACAGCAGCTCTCTTGGTCTTGCTTAGCTATCTGGGCATATCTCCCCTTCACCACTTCCTTGATTTCCTTTTCTTTCATAATTCACCTCCTGACATTTGCATAGCGCTAGCTCTTTCATTAGAGCTTCGCAATCAATAATTAACCTGGCTAATCTAGCATCCGTAAGCTTGTAGTAAACTTTCTGAGCTTCCTGCCTCTCTTTCACAATATTACATTCCTT
>DATKVL010000469.1:0-2381 GCA_035530115.1 Dehalococcoidia bacterium
GCCTCAGGGAGGGAGAAGACGATGACTTCAGAGTTTTCAACGTGGCGTCTGTGGCAGACCAGGTCACCCGGGTGCTGGGAATACTCCAGCTCGTCCTTGCTGCCATAGCTGGTATATCCTTACTTGTCGGCGGCATCGGGATTATGAATATCATGCTGGTTTCGGTGACCGAGCGTATCAGGGAAATCGGTCTGCGCAAGGCGGTAGGGGCCAAGCGTCGAGATATTCTGATTCAATTCCTCATTGAAGCTGCTACACTGGGGCTCTGTGGCGGTGCTCTGGGGATAGGACTGGGGTGGCTTATAGTTAAAATCATGTCTGTCATAGCGACAAATCTTGGTTTCTCCTTTGCTGCTACGCTTTCAGGCAATGCTATTGCCCTGGCGGTAGGTGTGGCAATCGGCATCGGGCTTGTTTCCGGGTTGTACCCAGCCATTCGGGCGGCACGACTCGACCCCATCGAGTCCTTGCGTCACGAATAAACTACCTCTTTTGAATCAAGGACAGAAATTCACTGCGAGTTGCTACCTTGCTGCGGAAATTCCCCCTCACCGACGAGGTTATCACAGTCGTTCCCGGCTTTTTTATCCCGCGCATAACCATGCATAAGTGCTCGGCCTGGATAACCACGGCCACTCCATCGGGTTGAAGTGCTTCAAAGATGGCGTCAGCAATTTGCTGGGTCATCCTTTCCTGAAGCTGAGGGCGCCTGGCGCAGATTTCTACCACCCTGGCCAGTTTGCTTACCCCTACCACTCTACCACCAGGGCTAGGGATATAACCGACATGAGCTACGCCATAAAATGGTAGGAGATGGTGTTCGCACATGGAATAGAAGGGAATGTCCTTTAGAATCACCATCTCTTCATATCCTTCCTCAAAGTCCACCGCTAGTTCAGTTTTAGGGTCGACAGCCAAACCGGAAAAGAGCTCGGCATACATTTCAGCCACCCTCTGCGGCGTGCCCTTTATGCTCTCTCTGAGAGGATTCTCACCAATAGCTTCGATTATGGAGACCATTGCCAGTTTGATTTTATCCTGATTAACCATCTAAATCCCCCTCTTTACAAAGCTTACGCTGTTTTTATCAGTGCTAGCATAGAAATCTGAACCGAGGTAAAGGAGCGGCTTTATCTTATTCAGGTCGAGAACCTCCGCCGGGGTAAATGCTTCCTCGAGGAAGTGCACAGCTACAATCTCACCGACTATCCAGATGTGGTCACCATAGGACTTACTATCTACCAGCTTGCATTCATAGGCAGCATAAGCATCTTTTAAAATAGGTACCGTGGTCTTCAAAGGATTCTCTTTCCTGATATTAAATCTCTCAAATTTGTCCATCTGCTGTCCGGAAGTGCTGCCGATGGCAGCGGCGAGGGAAGCTTTTTCTGAGGGAATGAAATTAATGCCAAACTCCCGGCTTTCCGTGATAAGCTGGTAGGTGAATCTCTTAGGTGCAATGGCGATGCCATAGAGGGGTGGTTTAAGAGAGATTGAGCTATGCCAGGCGGCGGTCATGGCATCATCCCTGCCCCGGGCGCTGGCGGTGACTATAGCTGCCACCTTGGGATAGTGCTGGCTGAATTTCCCTGTATCTTCGGTAACAATTTTTGGCATAATTTTCACCTCTTTAATCCGGCGTTATTCTCCCTACAATACTACTCTGGCTCTTTGCCTCTTGTCATCTCCGGACGTAGTCAGGAATCGCTGAGGTCGGGAATTTCAAAGCTTCCTCAACGGCCGCCAGCTCGGCAGGAAGCTCTATCGGTGCTCGGGCATATTTTGCTGGCACACCGGGGTCCTTTAGGCCGGTGCCGGTGACGATGCAAACTACACGCTTGCCCGAGAAGTCTTTCTTTCTGGCCAGCTTAATAAGCCCGGCTAGGGAAGCTGCTGAAGCCGGCTCGCCGAAGATACCTTCTTTGATTGCCATCAATCTATAAGCATTAATAATGTCATCATCAGCAACACAGTCAATGATGCCTCCCGACTCATCCCGGGCAGCTACTGCCTTCTGCCAGCTGGCGGGATTGCCAATGCGGATAGCTGTGGCAATAGTCTTGGGTCGTTTAATAACCTTGTCCAGGACTATGGGGGCAGCACCGGCGGCTTGAAAGCCCATCATTTTGGGGGTGTGGCTGGCCTTGCCCGCGCGGTGGTATTCCACAAACCCCTTCCAGTAAGCGGTGATATTGCCAGCATTGCCTACAGGGATGAAGAGATAATCGGGAGCATCCCCAAGGTCGTCTATAATCTCAAAAGCTGCCGTTTTCTGACCTTCGATGCGATTAGGATTTAGTGAGTTTACCAGGGTAACGTGGTATTTTTGGGTCAAGGCACGTACTATGTGAAGCGCCTGATCGAAATTACCTTTTATGCCT
>DATKVL010000470.1:0-1123 GCA_035530115.1 Dehalococcoidia bacterium
GAAGAAGACACGAGTGCTCGTCTTTACCCAAGGTGAGGGGATAAAGTTGGCGGAGGAAGCAGGTGCTGACTATGCTGGAGCAGACGAGCTTATTAAACAAATTGAAGGTGGCTGGCTTGAATTTGATGTATCTGTTGCCACCCCTGATATGATGCCTAAAGTAGCCAAGCTTGGTAAAATTTTAGGACGGCGAGGTTTGATGCCCAATCCCAAGTCTGGCACCGTAGTACCGCCTCAAGATCTAGCTCGCGTTGTGAATGAAGCTCGTAAAGGTAGAGCTGAATTTCGTTTAGACAGAACAGCTATTATCCATTTGCCTATTGGCAAAATCAGTTTTGATAAAGACAAGCTCTTGGAGAACCTGGCAGCGGCGATCGAGGCTATTGTTAAAGCAAAGCCCAGTGGGGCTAAAGGGCAATATATCAGAAGCGCGTTCCTGTCTACCAGCATGGGGCCGGGATTTAAGCTGGATATTACATCTGTACTTGCTGTGTCAAGTCTTTTGAGCCGATAACCCAACCAGAAGCTGCGATGCTCTTATATATGACAAGCCTGTTGCCTTGCACGCCTATATTGGAAACCTGGGAATACGCCATCACTGGTTGTCTGCAATAGTTAGTTGGTTCCAGTCCGGGAGAACTTTTGCCGTCAAACTTAAACTTGAAATAGGGAAGACAACAAATAATGAAAGCTCTAATAATCTATATCTCCGTGCACCATGGCAATACTGAACGAGTTGCTAAGGCGATGGCAAATATTCTTGATGCCGACTTGTTGCAGATGAAGCAAGTGGATGCAAGTGTGCTTGAGCAGTATGACTTAATTGGTTTTGGCTCAGGGATTTATTTTGGTAAACATCATAAAAATCTATTAGATTTTGTCGATATGCTACCCATGCTAAGAAACAAAAAAGCGTTCGTTTTTTCCACAAGCGGACTGGGGAAAATACCGTTTGTTCATAATTTCGATAAACCGCTGAAAGAAAAACTGCAACGGAAGGGTTTCGATATCATCGGCGAATTTTCTTGTCGGGGACTTGATACATACAGGGCAACTAAGCTCGTCGGTGGAGTAAACAAGGGCAGGCCCAATGCCGAAGACTTAAGACAAGCAGAAGATTTCG
>DATKVL010000471.1:0-1285 GCA_035530115.1 Dehalococcoidia bacterium
CGGGCTGTACGGGAACTCGATCGCGTTGACAACTTCATCGTGGCGATCCATAACAGCGCCCATCAGCTTGTCAGGCACATTGCTCACCTTGTTAAAGGTGATTTTGAACTGCGTCTTGGCATCCACAACACTGGATATTTCCGTTACCACGCCTTGTGGGGGCAGATGATCCAAAGCCTCCAGCGTGCGAACGTATGCCGCCCAGCCGCGAACCGATGTGACCGGAGTTTTGAGATAAGCAACTTCACCTTTCTCTATTGCTTCCTGCGTCAGTGGATCTGCGGCGATAAGTCCAAGCCTGCGGATGTTCTTGCAGGCTTTGCCCTTGCCGCGGTCTGCCGTGCCGAACTCGTTTTGCGGGCACCCTGCACATGTTTCATGCTGTGGTTCCGCGCTGTCGGCGTGCGGCTTCAGTTCTTTCTCCTTGCGGCCAAAGGCGAAGCACACAGGCGGCTGCGGATTATCTGGGTCGAACTCACCCTCATAATACGCATTCTCCATTATCGCGTCGGCGATAATTACCTTGAGTTTGTTGCTAACTACAGGGCTTCCGTTCCAGGTAAGCTGGCCTGCCCGGGTGTTCACGAACTGGCCAGATGATACAGATGCTTCTTGTTCTACTGCTGCTGTTGCCAGATTGGCCATGCGATCTTGCCAGCTAACCAACCCGGTACCGGGTTTCTTTGCTGCTACTGCTGTTCCTTTTGCTGCCATGATATATCCTTTCAGATTTTAGGTTTAAGAACTCGAGTTCCCCGTCTCTCCGAGGTGTCACGCATAATTGTATGGATCGAGATTAAGTCTTGTCAGCGTTTGACTGCATACTGTCGCCATACCGCTCCCAGTTATCGGGGTCATGGGAGGAAGCTACTAAGCCCGAGCTCCTACGCCTCTCGGCGTTTCGCTGGAATTTCACCAGCTCATCAGGGAGTTTTATTTTTTGGACTCCTCCTAGTCTTTCTTGGTTTGTTCTCAGGAGTCCTAAGATCGTGGGAGCATATCCGTGTATCTGTGTCTGGGGTAGCATACCAGTACGTCGTGCCGTTGCTGTACATCATCTCAGCAGCTTTGTACTTTTGCAGATGATGTGTGGCAGCAAGGATCTGATTCATGTTACAACGTGTTTCTTCTTGCAACTGTTTTGCAGTCTTGAAGTCGTCGGAGCCGACCAGTACGCCAAAGACAAGGGACACACAGCTTGGCTCTTGACTGTGTTTCATGATCCAACCTTAGTCAGTGAAAGATCTTCAACTTCGATCTGCTCAACTCCGGGTACGACTTTCTT
>DATKVL010000472.1:0-7165 GCA_035530115.1 Dehalococcoidia bacterium
CACTTAATTATAACACTCACGGGAAGTCCTTGGAGAAGTAGCTTTAGAACACTGATGCTTGTAGATGAACCAAGGGATTAAGAAACCGTTGCTCTTTAGGTCAGTGAAGGTTGAGGATATCTTGAGGGTTTATGGGAGCTAGGCTATTGCGGCTATGGACTACGTATAGTCGATTGGGAATTAATCCGCCTTCTTATTAACCCCATTTGTAAGCTTTTTGCCGTGTTGCCACAAAACAATGCTAATAATGATTAACGCGATTCCAACCGGCAGAAAAACTATGTTACTGCTAACTACAGTTACTATAATGAAGAGGAGCCCACTAATTGAAAAGAGTATAGCACCGGTTTTGTAAGATTTTAAATTTTTGGATGGCTCACTACTCATTGTGAAAGTTACTAGTTTCTTCTAAGCGCTACATTAGTTTATTCCATGTTCCTTTGGCAGTCAATATAGCCACCTCATAATGAATTCACCTGTACGGAGATATTTTTACATTCTGTTCAGTCAAAGTTACAAAAGTCCACAATTGAATAAATGCCTTTTTATAGGCGGTCAGTTTGACAAAACTGATTAGTTAAATATGCTCCTCGTAACTAGCAGTCCCCCTGACTACATTAACAATTAGCTTTATCACACTAACCAGTATTGCGATTCCTATCCCGACTGAAATAAAAATCAAGAATATGCTGACGCCTAAATGAGTGGCATCGGCTGCAGTAGGGTTAGGTATTACACTGAAGTCGAAAGGAAAGACGGATAGAAGAGTTAGAACCGTCCAAAGTGAAAATGCATTTATAACGATATGAATCATTTCACGCAGTATATACCTATCCAGGATAATCAAAATAATGTGACCGACAATAGCTATGATTAGAGTTGCTGTCAGAATCGGTAGCCATAGATTGACGTCTGCCGTAAAGAACGGATATCTCGTCCACGTAGTAATGCCGCCTACTGTTTCCGACTGATAATAGGCTACGTATTGATTAAAAAAGTTGAAGAATATTAATAGAACGAGACTCCAGGCGATGGCAAAAGCGGAAGCTGTTATTCTCCCACTTCTGCTTTTAAAATGAGCATCTACTTTATCTCTGATTCGTTTACCTGAATCTGCAGCGGGGGGGGGTGTGGGTGCCTCTGCCTCTGATTCTGCTGCTGGTTCTGAGGGTGGAGGTTCAGAGGATTCACCTGTTACCCCTGATGAAGCGACTATCTTCTCAGCAACATCCCCAGCCCATGGTAGTTTATACCACTCACCGCTAGAAGCCTTGACTATCATTATTATCCAAACAATGAACCCTGTAATTCCTATAATTGTAGAGAAAGCAACACCGACCACCGGTATCAAACCAAGTATAATCCCGGCAACTGTGAGGGTGCCGAACACAATAATTGACTGCGCCGCGTGGAAACGAACAAATTTGTTTCTCTGCTCTAAAACGAGAAAGATGATGCCGCTTATCCACACGCCAACATAGCACAATAGTCCGGCAATATTCGGTGATAAGCCTGTACTTGTACCTGCTGGCTCTGTCAGTTTCTCTCGCTCTATCTTTTCCCGTGCCTCAATCCGCTCCTTCTCTTCCTCATAGATTCTCTTCTTGTCTTCTGGTGATAATCCCATACTAACCCCCTTAATATTGGCCTCGTAGGTTCAGAATAGCCATCCACGCTTTCTTTGTCAATACCACCGTTTAATCTGAAACTCACTATATTAAGAAGATGGTATCTTACACCTCTGCAAATGCTACCACATAATTATGGCCGTAAATCTTGGCACACTTGGGGCAGGTTGTATAATAGAAATAATACCTTTTAACTGTCTTGCCTTTTTGGTTTACATATTGACCAATTTCTTTAATCCATTTTGGAACGGCGTTATACGGACCATCGAAAACTTTGGTGATATATGTTCCTGATAGCTTGACGTTTTCGGCATTCGGGATTTCTTTTGTCACATTGATATATAGTTCACCTTTCCAGGGTGATGATTCGGTAGCAAGCATGATAAAGTCCTTGATATCTGGATTTGCTCCTGCGTCTTCAATTTTCTTCCACATCCTTCCAACTGTTTTACCGAACGTTCCGGGTAGCGGCATATGCATGAATTGCATCATCGTGTCTTTGACAAAGAGCTTGTCTTCCCACGTTATTTCTTTATCATGCCATGGTTCAGGGTCAAACTTAGGACAACATTGCGCGTCACTATCATTCTTTATCATATTTCAAGCCCTCCTTTTATTTGGTTCAAATCCAGCTGCTGCCATATTCTGCAATAGGGACAGGATGGATCCCCCCTGTGCTCACCGCCTATCGGGCAACCTGGCTTGTACTTCTGCAATCAGATCCTGAACCGCGATACGTAATACTGTCTGGCCTTGCTTTAACGTGTCAACGAGAACATCATAGTCCTCGTAGAAATAGACTGTCTTCCCATCCGTGAACACTACGAAGGATGATAAAGCCTTGGATTGACCTCGTATAAAGCGGAAGCTCGACCGTATCCGCTGTAGAGGCACCGAACTATCCAGCAATTTCATCAGGACCTTTAATTCGAAGATGTCTTCTATAGAATAGAGACGGCGTGAACCTCTTCCGGATGCTGCTCTCAGACTCGGGCTCACCAGCCCTGTCTTATCCCAGTACACAAGCTGGTTATAGGTAGCGCCGACCACATGTGATACCTCTGAAGTACGGAAGGATATAGGTTTTTTTCTACGCGGCATTGCGAATTCCAGCCAATATAATATGAGTCATATCATTATACCACTTGCAGCTTAGACACTGGTTCAAATCCAGCCGCTGCCACTACCTCATTTCTTCTTGATAGCTGGAATTAGAGTCGAAGGAAGCAGGCGATGATTTCGGTGTCGTGGCCTGCTTCGACGGCATTGATTTGGCACTACTAACAAGCCAAGGCTATGAGGCACTGCAGAGAGTCGGAGTACGAAATTAGAGTACGCTCTCCTGACTGGTCAGATCAGTGCCTGGCCTAGAAAGTACGGCCAGACTACTATGGCAAGTATAATCTTCCACCAAACCAGACCGACATAACCGATTGTAAATAGCCAGCCAATGAACCAAATAGCGCCTGCCAAAGCCGGGGAGCCGCGGTTTCTCCAATGTTTTCGTTCCTCTGCCATGTTTTCCTCCTTTTACAATATAATCTACTCTTGATTTGATAATTTTCCCTGCAATATCTTAATGATAACTTCAATCAATGGCAAAATCTAGTATAGAACCTGAGAAACTTTGAGTACAATTCACCGAGCGCCAATTTTATTTTTCTCAGTGCTATCCCACAATGCCATAGCCACCGCTGACGGGGTCTCTGAAGAGCGACAATTGCGGTGGATAGAAGGTGAACAGCACGAAGAGAATGCCCAGAACCGCTAAGGCAATCGGGGCGAAACGGTTAAGCCTTTTCGGTAATGGAGAGGCAATTAGCAATTTATAGCTCACCAGCTGCCCAACTACGACAGCGACAACGAAAATCGCAATGTCAGCTTCAAAGAGATCGTGCCCCAGGATAGCTGTGTACGAATAGAAAAGGACCACAATAGTGATTGGTATCAGATAAATTCCCAGAGTCTTGGCGAAGGGAAAATTGTTCGCCGACTTCCCGAAGCGGCTATATTCCAAAACCGCATATACCAATGCTGGCCAGAACCCCAGCTTCAGGTGTTCCCACACACTCTCGTTCACGGCGGCAATCGGGGCGACGGGAATCGCGTACCCCGACCACTCGAAGACAAAGTGCAGCAACGACCCCAAAACAACTATGAAGGCGATTCCCCCTAACTCCCAGCGCAAAATGCTTTTTTTCATGGCCATAACTTCACGGGAATGATGTTTCAGGCTCAGCTGTAGCTGCCTTTTTCCTCCAGCGGAGCCACAGGGCCCAGGCCGTTACCAGCACGGCTAGCACGGCAATATAGATTTCCGCATGAAGGATTGTAAGGAGCCCTGAGTAAAACAAAATTACGCTGTAGTTCAGTAAGCCGTGCAGGACAGCGGCTATGAGATAGAACTGCCATCCCCAACCCTTGGCCAGACCATAGCCGGCCAGGGCGGAAAAAGCAATATGAGCGGCTACGGTAAAGAACCTTTCCCAAAATCCACCATAGATCAGTGCCATGAAGCCGCCACTTTGCACTGCTTCCCAGGTCACCCCTGAGGCGAAGATGTCATTGAGTGCCCACTGCGCTTCGAAGATGCCAAATCCAGCTCCGGCCACAGCGCCGATAGCGAGTCCCAGCTTGGGGTCAATATTCTTGCCGCTACGCCGCCAGTAGACAACCACCGGCACCAGTTTTGACCCTTCCTGAACCAGTCCGCTGAGGAGTATTGATGGTATCGCCGCCAGCAAAATCCAGCGCGTGAGGACCTCCTGGCTCCAGAAATGGTTCAGTGCCTGTCCAGCCCAAGTCTGGAGAGGAATTTGAATGAAGCAAATAGCAGCCAGGGTTAGAAAGGCACTGCTTACGATGACCGCCCAGAGCCAGGGTTTCTTGAAGAGCGGCGGCCGGTAACCGGCCAGCCAGACCGCACCGAAGGCTATAGCCAGACCAATCCCCCAGGCGCTGGGGTTTTGAAAGAAAGAGACGAAATAACCGGCCATGTAATCTATCATGAACTCCTCCTACGCTTTAAGCTGGTTTTTATCCAATTCATCGTACGTGTATTCTTCGACGCCACTTAGCATCCACAACATTATACCTATATGTGAAATAAAAGAATATACCCTTGGCCAGGAACGCCCAAGGGCACGTTGCATATCCTAATAAAGCTTTGGTCGCTGGTTAAAATCCCATCGGTGCCACCTTTGTTTTTCACGGCCATAACTTTACGGGAATGATTTTTCAGGCTCATCCGTAGTTTTGGTTTTTCTCCAGCGGAGCCACAGAGCCCAAGCCGTTACCGCCACGGCTACCGCGGCAATATAGATTTCCTCGTGAAGGTCGGGAAGGAGCGCTACCAGCAAAACTCTGCCATAGTTCAGTAAGGCATGCAGACCGGAGGCTATGAGGTAGAACTGCCATCCCCGGCCCCTAGCCAGGCCATATCCCGCCAGGGCGGAAAAGGCGATTTGAGCGGCTACGGTAAAGAAACTCTCCCAAAATCCAGCCAGTGCCCAGAAGCCGCCAGTATGCACTGCCCATGCCCAGTTCCATCCGGTGAAAAAGATGAGATTGTGTTGGTGCTGAGCTGAGAAGATTGCAAATCCGGCTCCGGCCACAGCGCCGATGACCAGTCCCAGCTTGGGGTCGATATTCTTGCCGCTGCGCCACCAGTAAACGACCACCGGTACCAGCTTTGACCCTTCCAGTACCAGTACGCCGAGGAGTACTAGTGGTATCAACACCACAAGAATCCAGTATCCCAGTACCCACTGGCGCAAGAAATGGTCAATTGCCTGCATGAGGGGAAATAGAATAAAGGAAGAAGCAGCCAGGGTTAGAAATGGGCTGCTTACGAGGACTGCCCAGAGCCAGGGTTTCTTAAAGAGCGGCGGCCGGTAACAGGCTAACCAGACCACACCGAAGCCTATAGCCAGACCGATCCCCCAGGCGCTGGGGTATTGAAAAAAAGAGACGAAAGATTTGACCATTAAATCTATCATGAATACCTCCTACGCTTTAAACTGGTTCTTATCCAGTTCATCACGCATGTATCTCGACACCTTTTATCACGCGCACATTATACATATATGAGACATAAAGGAATATACCCCTGGGCAGGAACGCCCGGGGGCACGTTGCAGGTTCTGATAAGGCTTTGGTCGGTGGTTTAAATCCAGCCGCGGCCGCTTTTATTTTTCACAATTGACCCTTGTTTATCGATTTAAACGAGCTTCACAGTATCTTTGTATTGGGGGACTTTTATGGTCCACCCGGTCTTCTCGTTCAGGAGCTTCGCAAAGCTAATGGCTGCTTTTTCTTCCCCGTGACTGACAAATACACAGCGCGGTGGGACACAAATGTCAGATAGCCAGGCTAATAATCCATCACGGTCGGCGTGGGCAGAAAAACCATCGATTTTTTCAATGTGTGCTTTCACCGGATGTATTTGCCCTAAGAGACGGATTTCCTCGGCACCATCCAGCAATATTCTGCCCGGCGTTCCCTCCGCTTGATAGCCGACAAATAATATTGTGCTTTCTGCCCTCGTGATGTTATGGGCAATATGGTGCTTTATACGGCCACCGGTTACCATACCGCTACCAGCTATGATGATACTGCTTTCCTTTATGTTGTTAATGGCCTTGGACTCTTCCACACTCTGTACTATTCTGAGGTTTTCAAAACTAAAACAGGAATTACCCTGGCGCAGGCGTTGCATCATCTCTTTGTCAAATAGGTCAGCGTGACGTTTAAATACTTCGGTAATCCGTATTGCCATAGGGCTATCCAGAAAGACAGTTAAAGGTGGAATTTCTTCACGTAAAAATAGTTCGTTCAGGTGATACAGTAGTTCCTGGCTCCGCTCCAGAGCGAAACTGGGAATAATGATGTTGCCCCCGGCGCTTACCGTCCTGTTGATACAATCGCGTAACTGTTTTTGAATATCGATGTTCTCGTGTTCTTCGTGAGTACGGTCGCCATAAGTTGACTCTATAACTATATATTCGGCCTCCTCAAAAACAGTTGGGTCATTTATTATAGGGCGGTCAGGCTCGCCGATATCACCGGAAAAAATTACTCTGTGGTTCTTGCCGTCCTGCTTGATATTTATACTTATGGCTGCAGCCCCAAGTACATGGCCCGCTTCATAATAACAGCCTTCGACATTGCTATTAATTCCGACACAACTCAGATATTCTACGGCGGAAAAATGCGGCTCAACTGCCTCGGCATCTTCGACAGTATAAAGGGGTATTTCAGGAAAAGGACCACGGCGCCCTTCCTTTCTATGGCGTTTTGCCTTATATATAGCGTCTTCTTCCTGCAGCTTTGCGGCATCAAGAAGGATAATTTGGGCTATCTCAGCCGTCGCCTGAGTGCAGTATATCTTGCCTTTGTAACCTTCACGTACCAGTTTAGGTAAAAGTCCGCAATGGTCGAGATGGGCATGAGTCAAAAAAACAGCATCAATTGACCGAGGGTCAAACGGCAATGGCTGCCAGTTTCTCTCCTGGTACTTCCGCTCCTGGTACAGCCCA
>DATKVL010000473.1:0-2853 GCA_035530115.1 Dehalococcoidia bacterium
GTTTCCACTCCTTTTCATCCCGACACCGGCAAGGCGCAGATTTTTATTTACGATGCCCATCCCGGAGGCATTGGCATCGCCGAGAAGGGATTCGAGATGATAACCGAGCTCTGGCAGGCCACTTTGAAATCCGTGGAAGAATGTCCCTGCACTGACGGCTGCCCTTCCTGCGTGCAATCGCCCAAGTGCGGCAACAATAACCAGCCCCTGGATAAAGAAGCGGCGATAGTATTGCTTGAAGAACTGGTTGGTGAACTGGTATGATAAATAAAGGAAGGCAATTATCGGACAATAAAACCTGGCCTGATTTGGTGGATATTTTATAAGTAGGCGGCGGTCGTTTGATATTCTTACATTCCAGATATTCAAAGGCTTTTCATTTCAAAGGTAAGGCGGAGTGAGCAAATTTAGTAACGACTTGGGGATTACTAGCTTAGACACTTTTAGTCAGCACAGGAGGTTGTAACCATGGGATTAGAAGAAGTTAAGAATATAGCGGCGAAATGTGTCCATTTCGGCATGTGTAAGATAGATTTCTTAGGGACAGGCGTTTGCCCTTCTGGGATCAAACATAAGTACGCGAGTTACTACCCCCAGGGAGGGATGGAGATCGTTAATGCCCTAGCTAACAAGGTGATACCTGTCACTGAAAGGCTTATTGACATAGCAAGGTCCTGTACCTTGTGTGGAATATGTGATAAGCAGTGTTACTTCGTGACTGAACTTCGACCTATGAAAGTCATGGAGGCACTCAAAGAATATGTTGAAGCCGCTGTGCAGAGAAATGAGCCAATTGAAAGTCCGGTAGAAGACCAGGTATTATGCGATTTAAAAGGAATTGTCGGCGGCGAATGGGCGACCAACGATCCCGCAATCTTAGTCACTTACTCTAGAGATATAAGCCCATCTCACCCACGACGTATGCCCAGATATGTTGTCATGCCTGAATCTACCCGGGAGGTTGCCGAGATTATTAAAGCAGCCAACAGGCATAAAGTGCCATTTGTGCCCAGAGGCACCGGCCAGAACAGCCATGGATTTTCCCTTGGAGAAGGAATCATTATTGACCTGAGCAGAATGAAAACGCTTGAAGTGGATCCCGAGCATTGGACTGCCACCGTTGGAGCGGGAGTGACCTCGTTTGAGATGCAAAAGGAAGCGTACAAGCACAAAATGAGGGCCAGCGTAGCAGAACCGGCAGCATGTGTTTGCGCTAATATAGTAGCATCGGGTATTTATGGGACTCTTTGCCATGCATACGGATATGCGGGCGATAATTACGTTGATGCAGAAATTGTTGCTTTTGATGGGAAAATATTCAGGACAAACGACACGGATGCGCCGAATATATTCAGCTATTCTTTGCCTCCCCCGGGTAGTGTAGCTCCTCTCCCTGGCATATGTACTCAGATTACCGTAAAACTTTACCCGATTGTAGAAGATGAAGAGGGAATTTTGGTACCCTTCTCAGACCTTAATGAGGCCTTAGAGATGATGCGGGAGATAGCTAGAAGGAGGATAGGCTTAGTCAATTCGATTCTGGGATTAGAATATTTTGCACCGTTCGTTTCCCCAACTTTCCAGTCATCAGAGGAACTCAGACGTGTCTTCACAGAAGAAATGGAAGTGAAATACCTGCTAATGGTGGTAGGGGATAAATACACGGTAAGGATAATAAAAGAAATGGCAGACGTTACCGTTGACCAAGAGATGGTCAGGACAATTATGCTGGGTTTACCAAAATTTTATGGCGATGAAGGTATGGAACTACTATGCCAATTTTCAGGGGCTGAAAAGCCCTACAAACTCCTGTTTAAGGAAGAAACAAGGCCTTTAGTAGAAATGAGCTTATCCCCGTCACCTGAGAATATAGCCGCAGTGGTTGACGAAGACTTGCAGGATTTCTTCAGGAAGTTATATTCAAGGCCGGAAATGACAGACCTGGTCTGGCTAAATATGTACAGGATTCTCTCAAGCAGAATAGGCAGAAACTACGCATATGCTCCAAGCCTTGTTTTCGTTTCCCTAGATAACCTGGATAAAGTGGTTGAAATTTGTGATATGCTGAAATCAATCGGTGACAAATATAACTTGAGGAACGGTTTAGGAGTTGTAAATCCACTGGACTTTGGCAAGCGAGCCCAGTTGGAATATGTCTACTACTTTGACCAGACAAATAATCAGGAAAGAGAAAGCGTAGTTAATGCCCTGCTAGAATCGATGAGCAAGGTAAACGAATTCACGCAGGAAATGAAGGCCCCCGCGCTTGCCCTATTTCAAGGGCTATGCAGAAGCGAGAATTTGCTATATACGTAGGCATACCCTATTAGATGGAAAATTGTGCATCTTTGGTGACGAGGTTAGAGGGGCATAAGTCCTTATTAAAGAAAAAACCTTGCTTATCACCAGATTTTGCTAAGAGCTAGCGGTATTCAGTATATTCCGGAGTGTCAGAATCTCCGTGGCGAATAAAGAATCGGACCTGAGGGACCTTGCTAATGAGGAGACTAAATGAGAAGGTCTGTAGATTATATCGTTGAAAAGAGAAAGACCGCCGAAAGCTTGATATTTCTAACCGGGGGCACCGGTTTTATAGGAAGTCATATTGCAGTAGAGCTATTGAAGAGAGGCTACCTCGTTGTCCTACTATGTCGGCCGAAGAACAATCTAGGTGCGTACGAAAGGATTCAAAAAGTGCTGGAGTGGCATGGACTTCCTTACAACAAAAACTTCAAGGTAGTGAGTGGACAGGTAGATGAACCCCGGTTAGGCTTAGATGATGAGGTGTACACGTATCTATTGGAAAACGTTGACGAAATATGGCATTGTGCCGCCGATACGTCATTTCCGGAA
>DATKVL010000474.1:0-1241 GCA_035530115.1 Dehalococcoidia bacterium
ACTTACCCGACAAGGAATTTCGCTACCTTAGGACCGTTATAGTTACGGCCGCCGTTTACTGGGGCTTCGATTCAGGGCTTCGCCTTGCGGCTGACTCCTCCTCTTAACCTTCCAGCACCGGGCAGGCGTCAGTCCCTATACATCCGCTTGCGCGTTTGCAGAGACCTGTGTTTTTGGTAAACAGTCGCCTGGGCCTGCTCTCTGCAACCCCTTCCAACTTATTGCTAAACCGGACGGGGCCACACTTCTCCCGAAGTTACGTGTGCATTTTGCCGAGTTCCTTAACGCGAGTTATCTCGAGCGCCTTAGATTACTCATCCCACCTACCTGTGTCGGTTTACGGTACGGTCACATACGGACGAACCTTAGGGACTCTTTCTTGGCACCATGATTACGCCCGCTTCGCTAAGCCTTGGCTTCGCTCGCTATCGCGACTTACCTCAAGATCCGGATTTGCCTGGACCTCTCAACGGCTCATCACTTCGACCGGAACTACCGTTCTCCGGCCGGGTTTCACCTCATGCGTCATCCCGTCGAATCCGTACATGGTACTGGAATATGAACCAGTTTCCCATCGGCTACGCCTTTCAGCCTCACCTTAGGGGCCGACTAACCCTGGGCAGATGACCTTTACCCAGGAAACCTTAGGTTTTCGGCGGACGGGGATCTCACCCGTCTTTTCGTATACTTATACCTGCATTCTCTCTTCCATCACCTCCAGCAAGCCTTACAGCTCACCTTCGCCGGTTCATGGAATGCTCCCCTACCATCCGTCGATTGCTCGACGAATCCGAAGCTTCGGTATACCGCTTAGCCCCGTTACATTGTCTGCGCACGATTGCTCGACCAGTGAGCTATTACGCACTCTTTGAATGAATGGCTGCTTCTAAGCCAACATCCTGGCTGTCTTTGCAATCGCACATCATTTAACACTCAGCGGTATTTAGGGACCTTAGCTGTCGGTCTGGGCTGTTCCCCTCTCGACTACGAACCTTGTCGCACGCAGTCTCACTCCCATACGTTGTGTTCAGGCATTCGGAGTTTGCCTGGGTTTGGTAGCCGGTGAAGACCCCTAGTCCAAACAGTGCTCTACCTCCTGAACATTTGTATGAGGCTGTCCCTCAAGGCATTTCGGGGAGTGCCAGCTATTTCCAGGTTTGATTAGCCTTTCACCCCTTATCACGGCTCATCCCTGCGTTTTTCATCACACTAGAGTTCGGTCCTCCACTTGATTTTACTCA
>DATKVL010000475.1:0-1517 GCA_035530115.1 Dehalococcoidia bacterium
AGACCCGTTCCGACCTCAACCACGGCTCGACCGTGATGCCGAGGATGGCATGGCTACCGTGGTTGGGAGAATCAGGAAGGACAACGTCCTGAAGAACGGCATCAAGTACCTTCTGGTATCTCACAACACCAAGATGGGAGCAGCTAAGGGCGCAGTTCTTGTCGCCGAACTCCTTATCAGAGATGGGTATATTTCCTAGGCTAAAATAGGGTCAACTCTATTTTTCTCCCCACGCTCTCCCTACCAAGATTGCTTTGGCACTACTGTGCCTCGCAATGACAGACCATTCGTCATTGCGAGCACCCGAAGGGTGCGTGGCAATCTCAGGGGCAGGTGCACGGCGAAGGGATTACTTCGACTGACTTCGCTAGACTAGTGACAATGTAGAGGCGAAGAAAAATAGAGTTGACCTCGCAATACTCCGTCTGCCAGCCTTGGCAAGTCTGCGTTCATATTGCCTTCTGCACTATTTTCATGATAATGGAGGTTTTCTCTTATGCCAGTCAGTTGCTTGCTCATAGGCGAAGGCGATGCGCAGCAGTGTTCCCTCGCTGAAAGGCTTGCCCATAATTTGCATGCCTATAGGTAGGTTATCAGCAAAGCCGGCGGGTATGGATATGGCTGGGATTCCAGCTATATTTATGGGTAAGGTGCATACATCGCTTAGATACATCTGCATTGGGTCTTCTAATTTTTCACCCAGCTTAAAAGGCACTATTGGCGAAGTTGGGGTGACCAGAGCATCACATCTTCTAAAAGCTTGGTCAAATTCCTGTTTTATCAATGTGCGCACCTTCTGTGCTTTAAGATAGTAAGCGTCGTAATAACCTGCGGATAAAGCATAAGTGCCTAGCATTATACGCCTTTTGACCTCAAGCCCGAAGCCAAATTGCCGCGTCCTCTCCGTTGTCTCGATTACATTACTGGCATTTCGCTCAGAAAAGCCATATTTCACTCCGTCATAGCGAGCCAAATTCGCTGAGGCTTCGGATGGAGCAAGTATATAGTAAGCAGCCAGGGCGTATTTAGTGTGTGGTAGAGAGATTTCCCAATCTATTTCCGCACCAAGTTCCTGGAGTTTATTTATAGCTGCTTCCAAAGCCGCTTTTACCTGGTTCTGCACGCCCTCGACAAGATATTCCCTGGGAATGCCAATCTTTAGTCCTTTGATGCTGGGAATCAGTTGTTGGGTGTAGTCTGGGACAGGATAAGGCGCTGAGGTTGAGTCTCTGGAGTCATACCCTGAAATGACATTCATCACCAAGGCGCAGTCAGTGACATCCTTGGTTATTGGTCCAATTTGGTCGAGAGAACTGGCAAAAGCAACCAAGCCGAAGCGGCTGACCCGACCATAGGTTGGTTTAAGTCCCACCACACTGCAAAGTGCGGCTGGTTGACGGATGCTGCCCCCAGTGTCAGAGCCCAGAGCATAAATAGTTTCATCAGCAGCTACAGCAGCCGCTGAGCCACCGCTGCTACCTCCAGGGACACGACTTAAATCCCAGGGATTGTGGGTG
>DATKVL010000476.1:0-19418 GCA_035530115.1 Dehalococcoidia bacterium
CTCGTCGAAGGCGCCCGGCTCCTTGTAGACCATTGAACCATCAAAATAGCCCCAGGCATCCCTCCCACGCCTCTGCAAGCTATCCAGGAGCCTAAAGCAGATGGTAGCCTCCTTCTCCGTGAAGGCATGGCTGGTTGACACGCCTCCGATCCCGCACATCACCTACACCTCCAGCTGCTTCTCCTCGGGCTCCATCTCCAAGGAAGGAGGGGACAAGCCACTCCTGAGCCAGACGAGCAAAAAGTTCTCGGACATGGGCGATTTGAACCGCCCTGCTATCCTGAATCCGTGCCTTCTGTTCAGCATATGAACCGGGATGTTGTCCACGTTTGTTGTTGCAATCACTACCGGGGTGTGGTGAACCTCCTCCGCGTGGGACACGCTCTCGGAGAGGAGCTTTCCCGCTATGCCCATGCGCCTGTATTCCTCGACGACGAACAGGTACTTGCATATTGAGTGCCAGAAGTCCATCTTCTGGATGCACGCGACACCGCTCGGAACCCCGTCGTAGCGTGCCAGGAGGAAGGTGGCCATGCTCATCTCCCTCAGCCTGCTGGCGGACGGAGGCCAGACCAGCGCCGGGCTCCTAGACAGCAGATCAGCGATGAGCCCGTAATCCGTACTGGTTTCGATCGTTATCATCGTTATCTATCCTCCAGGGTACGGTGGCAGGTACCATATCATGCCCCGCTTCCAGGCGGAGTCGAAGTCCTCCGGCAGGGCGAGGTTGAAGGCGCTTATCGACCAGGCCCTAGCGTCGACCTCCACGTCCTCGAACCTCAACCTGCCGTGCTTCTGCATATGATGGCGGTACTCGTGGAGGGAGGAGACGAGGCTGACCTTGGGAAGCCCGATCCTCTCCCCGGAGATAAAATAGTACTCATAAGAATCTTCAATCAGGCTAGGCGTCGGGAACCCGTAAACGGAGCTGATCTTCTCATACATCTCCCGAATCAGGTCAAAGCCTTCAGGTTTTTCGACCTTCCAGAGCCCCCTCTCCGTGACTATGTGCCTTATTATCTCCAGTGTGCTCGAGCTTATGTCGGGGAACATGGTGTGGTAGTCTTGGATGACGCTCAAATTTGATCCTCCACAACCTCGGTGTACGCGACCTTAGCCCTGTAATTCACGAGTCCCCCGCCCAGGGGCTCCTCGTCTATCAAGATACCCGTGATATCCTTCCGCCGGTAGATAGGTGAGTGCTCACGCAGGAAGTTGGCGACCGCTCTCTCCACTATGAATCCCAGCTCCCTCTCCGCCATAACCCTCGTCGGACGCAGCGCAGGCATCACGTACTCAGACCAGCCCGGGCCTTCTTCACCCCTCGGCATCAAAGTTCAACCCCATACTGGGAGCTTACCCACTTTTCGTAGATTTCCCAGGTTATTGCGCCCCATCCCACGGTATTGTTCTTCTCCAACCCGAGCTCCGACATCATCCTCTTGATCTCTTCTACGGTAAGTTTCTTTCCGAGGACTCTTCCATGACACTCAACCATCAGGGCAACGAGACCTGCTACATGGGGCGTGGCCATCGACGTGCCTGAAATGGGGCTAAACCTGGAGGGGACTCCGTCCCCCGAAGTGTCCAGGACGCCGACTATTGCCGAGTCCACGTTGACGCCCGGTGCGACCACGTCGGGCTTGATATCCTGCCAGTTAGTGGGTCCCCTGCTGCTGAAGTCAGCTATGTTTCCCCTTATGGGGTCGTAGGCACCCACCGTCAGCACCTGGGGCAGGCAGCCCGGAGCTCCTATCGTGTTGCTTCCAGGTCCCTCGTTGCCGGCGGCCAACACGGGGATGGCCCCAGATGCTACGACATCGTCGACGACATCGTAGTAAGGCTCTTCCTGCGGAGTCTCGGTCATGCTCGTACCTCCGAGGCTCATCGAGATCACGGAGGCCCCTCGGTCAACCGACATCGCCATAGCGTCAATGATATTCGACGTGGAGCCCATGCCGATGTAGTAGCCCAGGCACTTCACCGCTAGAAGATCGCATTCCGGTGCCATTCCCTCACAGAAAACATTTCGACCAGCCCTCTGGGAAAGGTACTCATCCAAGGCGGTCTGCCCGCCCACGCAGCTCGTGCACCAGCTTCCATGGCCGTTCTCGTCCCGGTACTGTTTCATCGTAGATTCGAAGTTCACGCGCCTGATCATCTCGTGGACCCTACTCGCCCCGGTGTCGGTAATGGAGACGAGGACGTCCCGTCCCCTGAAGCCCTTCTCGTTGGCCACGTCGGCCCCGACCAGCTTCTTCGTCCACGCTGTGCTTGTGAACTCGATCTCCTTCAAGACCTTATGAGGTGCCCTGAAGACTCCCTCATCAGGCACCGTCCTGAAGAGAGCGTACATCGTCTGGTCGTGATAGATCCTCTCCACGTATGGGCTCTCGGCGAGTCTGAAGATGATCTCCCTAGGGAGGATGGCTGCCACCATGTTGAAGCGTTTGATTGCCCTCATGGGGTACGGCGTGAAGGGCATCATCGCCGGGGCCATGAGCCGTGGGAAGAACTCCTTAACCTCCTCAACGAAGGGCAGGATCTGCTCTGTGACTTCTCTCAGCCTCTGAGGAACCGAGCGTATGATGACGGGGCTGGCGACCCTGGACTGCGCGGTGATTCTTGCTCTCCGGGTGAGTTTGTCTCGGAACATATCTAAATAGAAACAACCTTAGGGAATATATAAAATTCTTATATTGAGGTCTTTATTTAAATAATTGAGCTAGTTGATATTAGATGTTGGTCAGCTTAGCAAATTGACCTAAAAGATAGCTTAAAGGTAGGTAGCAAGGTTGAAAAACAATGAAGAAGCTCCTGAACCCTCGGAAGAGCCTTATGATGAGCCCTCTGAGGACCCTAAAGATATCGCCAGGGCCATGCTCATAGCAGGTAAAACAGACGAGGAGGTAGCTGAGGAAACCGGCTTGAGCATACGTTCGGTGTGGGGGGTTAAGGGTGCACTTGCTAAGGCGGGGCAAATCCCCACGAGGTCAGAGTTGAAGGAAAGAGAGAGAAAGAAGCCCGGCCCTGCGGAACAGGAGTTCCGTGAGGCGAGGGAGGGGGTCCCCTTCCGTCGTGCACGCCCGGCACATGTACTAATTGAGACTATTCTAAACCAATTCGGCGTCAAGGATAGGGCGAGGGACCTCATCATTTCAAGGGCCGAACGCGCCGGAGGCATGCATCCCTCGGAGCTGGAACGCTCTCTGATGGACTTGGACACGGGTCTCAAGAAGCGCGAGGTCAGTTACATCACCGAAGAATACTACCTGGCAATGCAGCAGGAGGAGGACACATCCCTCGACCTCGAATCCCGGTCCTACCCCATGCGGAGGGGTGAATCGGGGAGGGGCGCGGGCTATCCAACCAGATACGGCGGGAGGGATTACCCCTCAACCGGCTACGACGAGGGCTTCGAGAGGAGGCCGTGGGATAGATCTTACGATCCTGGTAAGGAGGGTGGCCTCACCAGAGGAGATCTAATGGATATCCTAGAACGGCGTGAGAGGGATCTCGAGGACCGCATGAGGCGTAGCACTCTGGAGGATAAGATGGGTTCCATAGGCGAGGACATCAGCGTTCTGGCGACGGAGCTCAGGAACCTGAAGGAGAACCCTCCGACTGTGACCGAACCCAAGGGACCAAGTGACTACGAGAGAACCCTCCAGCACACGATCGATAGACAAGATAAGAGGCAAGAGGAGCTGATGACTCTCATCAAGGAGGAGCGCTCCGAGGCAAAGGAGGACATGAAGGAGATAAGGGAGACCTATGAGGACAGGCTGGAGAAGCAGAAGGAGGAGTTCAGGGATGAGCTCGATAAGAGGGGTACTCCCTACGATACCACGGGCTACAAGGAGGACAGCATTAGGCTCGCTGCCGAGGGGCTCCACGAGGTTGCAGACGTCGCGAGAGCCAGGGGCTCACCCTTCAAGATAATCATAGAGGGCTTGCCGACGTTGATGGGTGTGGAGGGAAGCCCGCCTCAGCGTGAGAGGGGTAGACCCGCATCCGTAGCCGATCTCGTGGGTCCCGAATACGTGGAGAGGTAACCCCGTTGAAGAAGGCAGTCTGTGTATGTGCTGTAAAGGGAGGAGTAGGGAAAACCCTGGTTGCCCTGAACCTCGCGAAGAGGCTGGCGAAAGAGGGACGCACAGCGTTAATTGATGCCGACCTCGACAACTCCAGCTTCAGCCAGTTCACCGGTATAGATGGTGTCATCAAGATCGACAGAGAGCAGCGCTTCAAACCCTATGCCTGGAAAGATATGGAGGTCTTCTCCATGAGCCTCGTCACCAGCCGGGACCAGAGTGTAAGCATGTCCGGCGATCGCTATGTCCAGATTATTGATGATGTTATCAACCGGAGCCTCTGGAATGCAGAGTTCTACGTCTTCGACATGCCCGGTGGGAGCTCGGATATCTTCAGAAGTGTGCTTGCAATAGTCGGCGACTACCTCGCAGGGGATGTCATCGTATCCCAGCCCGCTATGGTCGACTCGACCCGCAAGATGTTGAACCTACACAACTATCTTGAAATCCCGGTACTTGGATTAATCGAGAACATGAGCTACCTCACGGTCGGAGCCATCATCTATCACCCCTTCGGCAAGAGCACCGTGGAAGAGATAGCGGCTGAGTTCGGCGTTCCTGTACTGGGCAAAATACCCTTGGATCCCCATATAGCCGAGGGCGTTCAACAGGGTAATCCCTTCCTCCCCGAGGGTCTCCTGGAACCAATAGATAACACCGTAAAAGCGGTCATTGAGACTGAAATACATAAACCGGGGTTCCTCGAGAAACTCGTGCATAAGGTCACGGACACCCTGAAGACCGAGGTCGAGAAAGTCCTGGCTTCTGTCATAATCTCAGCCAATAAAACTCACGACATAAGCGCAATACGTCGAAACACGGGTTTCACAGAGGGCAGACCCCTCCTCTTCGTCGTAACCGACGAGAGCGGGATGAAGGAGCTCACCCGAGTCGGCCTACGCGTGACCGAGGAAGCCCTCAAGGTCATCCCGGAGCCTAAATCCGACGAGGAATATGAGGAGTGGGTGGAGAAATTCGACTTCCAGATCGTCTCGGATTTCCAAACCTTGGCAAGAATCATCATGGCAAAGGCCGTGCGTGGGAGGCGTGAAGTGCCCTTTAGCACGTGGGAGGCTTGGTGTAATGGTGACCTGAAGGCCTACGGCCTTGGCTATGCGCCGAGGGCGGTCAACGCCATCCGGAATATCTTTGACAACGACGAGATCATGGGTCCCATACGGGACCAGTATGGTGTCCTACTATCGAGGTGGATATGATGGCTGGCGTGTTGGACAAGCTCGAAGCACGCATCCTGAAGAGGATGGACGAGCGCATGGGACCTCTGACGGTCGAGATGCAGAAGCTACGGGTGGAGATGCAGAAGCTGTGCGTGGAGATACAAACCATGAGCAAGACCCTTACCGAGAGCTTGAAAGTACACAAGGAGATCTTGAGAGTGCTCAAGGAGAATCCGAGGTAGAGTGAAGTGCCCTCCAAGAAGGCCGAGTACGAGCTTGTCTTCAACGAACTTTTTGATACCAACATAAAGTGGGCGAACCTCAGGCTCGAGGATCTGATACAACTCGCCGTCCTCTTCGACAATCCCGAGCGCTTCATTAAGAAACTCGGCATCAGCGGCGAGGTTCACAAGGAAGAGTCAAAGAGACAAAAGGGTTTCCTGCTTGAGATGGCGGACGAGCTGATGAACACCTGGCCGGGGCCGGTGGCCAAGGCCCTCAGGAAGTTCGTGGAAGACAAGGACAATCAATAATTTAAATACCCTTGCACTGCTTATGAAATAGTGAGCGAAATGCCAGTAATAGATGTCCTCATGAGAGGCGCAAGGCAACAGGTCCAGCAAGTAGTCAACCTTGCAACAACCCCGAGAGGCCCCTTCGCTGCCATCGACCAAATGGTCACCTCAGCCCGGAGCACCGTTAGGAATGTGGGAGCCGAGGTCGGTCTCAGAGGTCCAGGACTCAGGGGCAACCGCCTGATGAGCGGGCAGGTTGGTACAAGGGTAAGCCAAATACGGGGCAGATTCCCAAAGCTCCGACGGTACTAGGAACTAGGGGTTCCTTCCTTGGCAAGCCTGGTCTCGGCCGCAGTAGGTGCACTAATAGAGTTCGATGAAGTAGACGTCCGTATGCTTGACGAGAATACGGTGGAGTATAAAATACTCACAACAGGGATGATGCCTGAAGCCATAGAACTCAAAACCCTCATCTGGAGCTATCTATCTCCACCGGTGAAAAGTTGTGAGGTAATGGATATCGAGGTCGTCGAGCGAGGCTTTATCACCAATCGATACCTCGTCACTGTTCGAGGTGAAGTAAAGGGTCTACCGATGTCCCGTGGTAAAGGCCCCATCCGCCGGTGGAGACGAAGGATAGGACGACTGATCCCTGAAGAGCCGGAGGGGTAGCTCACGTTATCCTCCAGAGCGTCCTTTCCAATTTTGAATAACGTCTTCCGTAGGGTGAATCATCGCGTTTCAAAGGTTAACCCGATCACCGTCGACGCTAGCCTGTGGGGTCCCTCGTTAAATGACACGCTCAAGGTCGACCTTCATGTCGATATCACCGAGCGGAGGACCGGGCACGGGGTGCCTATGGCGCCATACAGCGCCTACCTGAACGGCACCGAGCTTACCTCGGGCAGATGTGACGTGAAAGGTCACCATGCTGAATCCCTCTCCCTTTCCACGCATCGGAGCAAGATAGATGTCTACTATGAGAGGAGGAGGCTCGCCGCCGCCTCTGACGCGCTCAACGCCGTGTGGGATGACTTCAAAGGCACCAAACTTGACGCATCCACTTGGGACGCCATGAAGAGCTCCGGGTTGTCCGGCGGGCACGCAAATCTATACCAAAAGGAAAAGATATTTTTCGAGTGCTATCACGCCGGATGGGGCGCTGGGATCAAACTAAACGAACCCGTTGATATCGCCGGTGGTTCCGTGTCGGTCAGGCTAAAATCCGGCGGCTACGTGGTGTCTGAGGTCGGCATACTTCCATCCTATCGACCAGTGTTCATAGCCCCCGGGACCGGGGACGGCTACGTTACAGGCCTCTGGGAGTGGGGCGTCAATAAGTTCCACATATACCGTGGCTCCGGTGGCCCCGTCCTGTCTAAGCCCGGCTTCGTCGGTAACCCCGAAACGATCAAATTCACGCTCGACGATGACAACGTGGTCCACATATTCGAGGAGAACAACGAGGTCTTCTCGGAGCCGTACCCTTATGACACTACGCTCTGCAACATCTACCTTAGTGGCGTGTCCTGGTACTGGCTCGGCGGTGGCGTGTCTTGGGCGGATAACTTCGTGTACGTGAGTGGTTGAAAATGAGTTTTCATAGACAAGAGGAACCCGGCGTAGCCCAGATGAACGTGGTTGACTACTACAACTGGTGGAAGCAGCTCCTGATCGGGGTCCCAGGCGTGACCCTGAAGTGGATAATCCCAAACCGCAAATTCGTCGTCCACGACACGATCAATGACTGGGCTTTCTCCTTCTCCGGGCTGACCATCGGCAAGAGGACGCTCCAGCACCCCGTGCTGATACCGGCGCTGATAGGTGATTAAAATGCCTGAGGAAAAGCCCTTAAGATTCCTAAGCCCGAATCCGATTCTAGCACTCATCCTGGCAAAGCGTGAGCCAAAAGTCATCCCGCCTGAACTTAATGACTGGGCGATACAGTGGGTCGCTGACATAGGACTCATCATGCGAAGCCGGGAATACATGGCGTACACTGCCGCCCTCTATGGCGGTATGGGGCTGATGTCAGCCCTTTTGGGGCTTATCCCTGATGTTGCTCTCCTCGACAAGTTTTTGAAAAGGCTCGGGTTTGCAGAATGAGGTTCGGAATCCTCCAGAAGTACCCAAACCTGCGAAGGCTCTCGGAGAAGGCCTCGGCTTACGCAGCGTTGTGCCGCCCCTTCACCCTCCTGGGGGCCTTCCTATCGGGCAGCGGCATGGATATAGCCTTCTCCAGGATGCAAGCAGGGTCCTTTAACATATTCCACGCAATTTCACTAGGTCTCACACTGGCGTTTTTACAGGCCGGCGGTCAGGTAATGAACCAGTCAACTGCTGAAGAAGTCGCCATCGACAAGCTCAACGGTAAGACCTATAGGCCCACCGTAGATGGAAGAATAGCCCTGAAGCAGGCAATGATCACATCCGTTATCCTGTATCTTTCGGGGATCCTCCTCGCTTTCCGCCTGAGCCCTGCATATGGCCTGTTCTCCATGCTCATCGCCTTCTTCGCAGCGGGTTACACCCTCCCACCCCTGAGGATGAAGAAGAGATTCCTCTTGAATAACATATGGCAGGGCGTCGCCAGGGGCATGCTCCCCGTAGTCTACGTCTCCCTCGCCTACCCGGAGTACCTGAACCTTGCCTTACCTTATGGGTTCGTCCTGGCGATCTGGGTGACGGCGAATCAGACCTCGAAGGACTTCGGTGACGAGGTCGGGGACCGTGCCTACGGAATCAAGAGCCTGCCAGTTACGCTGGGGCCTAGAAGAGCACTCGTATTCATGGCCGTTACGACGCTTTGCTCCTTCGGTCTTCTGAATGCCTTAATCCTAAAGGGGTATCTTCCAAGGGCCCTCACATGGGTAAACCTTCTATCGCTTCCATCGGCGCTTATACTGTACGGGCTGATGAGGGGTCTGAAGTTCAAGTATGGAGAGAACAACCTGAGCTGGATCTGCTTCTACGGCACTTTAGGGCTCTGGTACATCCTCCCGACGCTGTTAATCTAAAATATTGGTTTTAGGGCTTTCTCCTGTCTCCACTATGCCGTTTATGAGCGTGGTGTTTTCGCCTGATTCTTGCCCAGCGCTTCGTGAGGCGAAAGTAGGCCTCCCTGGCGTGTCGGCTCATGTTCCCAAGCTCGTTCAAGGCGACCATTATCCCTTATCAGCCTTCTAAAGCGCCTGTATTCATAAAACGCTCCACCGTTTATACTTGTCTTCCTCCGCTCAACGAACACGTGAAGCAGGTTCTGGGAGATGATGCCGCCGATCTCGTGGACGCTTAGGTCTGTCTTCTTCTCTATGTCCGAGGCTTTGACCCAGCTATCGTCGGGTATCGCCTCTAGGACCGTCCGGATGTTAGATTCCTTGTTGCCACTCATCTTTGCTTGGCCTCGTCGCGTGTGCGTAATATATAAACGGCTTTTTAAGACTTAATGAGAGTTTCAAATAACCCGAAGAATGCTAAGGCTTCCTGCGTGGCGCTCTGGACTTACTAGGTTAGTTTTTTCTCCAGATAGACGATGTCCCCAGTCCAAGAAGCGACGATATCGAGTTCCCTCGTCTCGATCCTCTTATCCAGCTGCGTAACTACGTAGCTTGCTTTCTTATCCTCGATAGTTATCTCCACGAGGTTGTGTCCGCTTTCAATGAACTGGTCTATTATCGGATCATATATGCTGCCCTTATGGTACTTCTTTTCTCGCTTCTTTTCGACAGGCTTCATCTCGAAACTTATTTTACTCATTTTCGATCTACTTTAGGTAATGTTGAACTACTTATAACACTTGCGTGAAAGTGTCTTTAATGTAACATATTACGAGCTACTAATAAATTTAAATTATTGAAAAAATCAATTAACTCTATTAAACTTTCTCCAGGTAAACCCATTCATCCACATGTGAGGTCTTTACCTGTTCCTCAAGTCCTCTTTCACCTATCCTTTTACCGAGAATTTGATTTACATAGTTTGCCTTCCTGTTCTTCACCGTTATCTCCACAAGTTTATGTCCACATTCAATGAACTGGTCGATTATCTTGTCGTACTCTTCTTTCCCATATGCTTCTCTAGTCTCCTTGAGACCCATCAGGAAGTCTTTCCAGGAAGACCACCTTTTCAATTCGATAGTGGGTAAAAACATAAAATCCGATATAGAAGGATCAATCGTTAATTTCTGAACGTTATCCCATGGATTCGTTCCCATGGAGAAGTAGAGTGTGTTACCGTACTTCTTATTCTCCAGAGCTGAGAACTTGGAGAATACTGTTCCGAACCCCCAATTTTCCTCGTATCCATCTAGAAACTTCAGCTGTTCCTTGAGGTATTTCGTCTGTCCTAGCGTTAATCGCCTTACATCCTTGGGAAGATATTTTACTGTTCCGAAGGGTTCACTCTTCAGCGGAGTTTTAAACTTCCTCTCCTCGACCTCAATATCTAACTCCAGATCTCCAGGCAATTCCTCTGTCGAGATGTTTTCCTCAGCCGTCTCTTGCTGCGTTAAATCTAACATCGCCAGGGCCGAAAGACCCTCACCCGAACTTGCTCTCAACCTCATGGCGGAAAGGTAGTTCTCCCGGCTGTCGTCAGCTTGAGGTGGGAATTGCCTCGAACTAGAACGTCGGCGTCTAGGTATACGGGCGACTCTCTCGGGAGGAAGCATGGCTGAAATCTGCTCCTCATCGTAGACATCCTTCAGGACGTAGTAGGTCTTTCCCCTCTTCACCTTCTGGACGATTTTGAATACTTCCATCAGCTTCAGGACGCTATGGGCTGCTGAGGTTGACATCTCAAGAAATTGAGCAAAATCCTTCACTGTTAGTGCTCTACCTGATTCAGACATGTACTTCTTGACTCTGGGAAACGTCGTCTCGTGTAAACTTTTACGAACCAATTACACTATCTCCAGGCGCGTGTACTATCACCGTTCGTGTGCCTCTATGGCTTCCCTCGTGGCCTCGGGCCAAATCTCGAACAGCCTGGAGATGATTGTCTTGGCCACATGTATCTTGAAGCCCTCCTCGTCGAAGGCGGGGACGTAGACTCTGTGGTGTCCGCCCTTACCCGTCTTATCCCTGTAGTTGAGGATGCCCTCGTCGACCATGTCGTTCAGGAAGAAGATCACGGAGGCACGGGAGATGGACTTCTCCTTCTCCATGAGGACCTTGTTCGTATGAAGCCAGGCCGTCCCGCTGGTGACGCCCTCCTCGCCTTTCTCCCATACGAACCTCAGGCAGATTTCCTGGTAGTCCCTCATTACCGTTAAGAAACCATCATTGTTAGTGTCAAACTTAACTCCCATTTTTATCACAGAATAATGGTTCTTAGTTTATATTTAAGCTTAACTATTTCTTTTACCGCTTTCTGCGCGTGCACGTAGCTAGTCTTGAATCTTCTCAGCTTCCTCGACCAACCCCGAGAGGAACGGCTCTATTCCATGGTGTCGGAAGAGAAGCCTCAGGGCGGCCCTTATCGCGGTCTGGGGCTCCAGGTAGATCCCCTCCTCGACCAGCCGGTCCAGGGCTTCTACGTAGACCCTCGTCAGGGTCAGGCTTAAACGCCTCCTAACAGTCTTGGACATCTCGGACCCAACATTGTGTTAGTTATGCTGTGAAGTCCTTAGAATCTATGAAACTGTTTAAAAATTATGGAAATGAAACACTTATTACTGGTCAACCTTCTCGGTCTCAAGCTCGGCGCCCTTATCAGCGAACGATTCTATCCCATGGAATTGGAAGAGAAGCCTCAGAGCGGCCCTGATCGCCACCTGGCGTTCCAAGTAGAACCCCTCATCAACAAGTTGGTCCAGGGTTTCTACGTAAACCTTCGTGAGGGTCAGGCTGATACGAGTCCTAGTGGCCTTGTCGGACACCATAAAACACATCCATTGTGATATATCAACCTCGTATTACATGGAAAATGATTAAAAACCTTTTGGTAGATAGTAGTGAATGATGGTGTATAATGGTTGAGGAGGAGGTAGCCTTCGTTAAAGTTCAGCCACGCAAGGCTGGAAGCTTCATGGTCACCATACCCATGGAGGCTGTGAGAAGGCTTGAGATCAAGAGAGATGATCGGCTTAAGGTTCTGGTTGATAAGGAGAGGAGGTGCGTTATTTACCAGCTTTGAGTTGATCGATTAGTCCTTCATCTCGGATTTTCCGTCGAGTTCCCTCGCTAAAGTAGCCGGACTTGTACAGCTCCTCGAAGTGTTGTTTTACTCCATCCAATACTTCTTCAGCGTTTTTAGTCAGTTTCTTCAGGTACTTCTCCTGTTCATCGTGCTCTTGGACGAAACTGTAAGCTGCGTCCACCTTCGGTCTCAGCCCGTCGATCTGCTTCTGCAGGCTATCCATTTTGGATTCAATTTTGGAGAGATCTACTTTTTGCGGTTTATGTTCTTGAGCTACTAGGGCAGTTTTGAATCTGTCGTTCAGAGTTTCTTCCAGGTAGGATATGCATATCTGGATGTCTCTGTCAAGTGAGCGTAAGGAGGCTTGGTATTCTTTTCTACTCGTCATTCACCATTCACCTCCTTTTTTCCATGTTTGAATCCATGCATGAAAGCCTCAATGTATGCTGTGCACACAAGCCTGAGCATATCCTGAATGATCTTCTCGGTATACTCCCAGTGGGCTTCAGCCTCAGCCCTAACATCCGCTTCATTCTTCATTTCTCAGCCTCACTCAATTTAACCTCTCTAAGAGATTTACCCCGAACTTCTATTCCGTTGTTCTGTAAAATATCTACGAATCTCTGGGCTTTCTCTGTGGAAGGCTCTGGGAGTCCGCAATTTTTGCTATCGAATCCGAACCAGACGTATTCGAGGGTTCCCTGCTCGTGTAGTTTCAGCACCATATCGACGAAGTCTTCAAGGTCGAAGTCCAGGACGGGCTCGATTGTGAGTACCTTCCTCAGATAATCCAGATCGTAGAAATCACCGAACCGGACAGTGGGCAGCGGTGCCTGGGATATTTTCCTGTACCCTGCGTCCCTGTTGGTCTCCAATGTTGTGACGAGGATAATCTTCTCCTGATTAGCTAGGAACCAGTCTAGGTACTGGGTGAAGCAGACGGGATTTTTGCTTTGAAAATAATAAGTTTTATCCATTTTAGGTCTATGCTTTTCAATAACATTGAAAATTTTGCGCATGAAAGAATATTTGCAGAATGTGATATCTCCTGTGCCACAGACGAAGACGATGGGCGAACTCGGTATCTTGCTGGTTGCGAGACGTTCAGGGTGGTAGTGGGGCTTGTAGTCATAGCAATCCTGACACTTGAGGATCCCCGCGACCCGTTTCAACTGTCTTTGAAAGGATGGACGGCAGTAGACGCAATCGTATCCACAGCCTACGAAAAAGTTTACTGTTTTAGCATCAGGGTACATATTACTCATTTTTCAGCCTCTATGATCTTGGTTAGTTGAGCTACTCCTTTCGGGGGCTCCCGGTATTTGTCTCCTCGAATCCTCCGATGCGCCATCTCCACGTATTCAGGTACTATGTCGATGCCGATGAAGCGTCTGCCTAGGCGTCGGGCTACGCGGAGGGCGGTTCCGCTCCCGCAAAACGGGTCGAGGACAATGCCTCCAACCCAGCCCTCCCCACAGCCACAATCAGACCAGCCGACCGTCATATATTCTGCATTGCAAACCTTGTCGTAGCGCATACCCCTTTTCAAGTCTTCATTATGATTATGAACGGATCTTCCGAGTTTTTTAGCATACTCTGGCGTTGGCTCTGTAATTCGTTCTCTTGGTTTTCTGCATTTCCGGCATATCCACCGAGGGCACCCCGCCTTCACGATGGGTTCTATAAGGGTTGGAGGGAATGTGGCGAAGTGGGCTGCGGGAAAGGGTATAGTCGGAATTCGCCATAGATCGCCAGGATTCTTGCCCTTGGGGTTGTATTCCTTTGTGTGAAGCGGATCGGTGTAGCTGAAGTTTCCGATTCGTCCTACGGCTATATCGTGTTTAGTCAGCTTCTCTTCTTTAATCTCCCAGATGTCGCCAGGGTTCTTGCCTATCCTTTCACCACTAGCAAGTTTATGGGATAATTCTTGTGCTATGTCAATTGGCCTATTAGCGTTTCCAGATTCGGGGCTTTCTCCTCTGAGAGCTAATGTCTTAGGACCACCTGGTTGATTATCGATGTTTGGCTGCCTGATCCTAAGAAAAGTTCCTTCTGAAAATGGCTTCCTTATTGCGTCGAGGTCGAAATAGTAGCGCGGCGCCTTGGCGAATAGGAAGACATGCTCATAGGCGGTTGTGAGTCTGTCCTTCACGGAGCTGGGCATGTGGTTGGGCTTGTGCCAGATTATGTCGTTGCGTAAGAGCCAGTTATCGTGCTGGAGTGCGATGGCGATCCGCCATGGCATGCCGAGAAGCTGCTTTGGCTGAAGCCAGTTGGAGCGATTCTTCGATGATTGTCGATAGTAGTTAGGCTGCCCCTTGTCGGGCATAAATTTCTCGTATTGTCCACCCTTTCCGCCTGAGCCGTAGTAGGTGTCGCCGAGGTTGAGCCAGAATGTGCCCGATGGCTTCAGCACCCGTTTGATCTCTCGGCTTATCTCGACGAGGTGATCGATGAACATCTGAGGATGAGGTTCAAGACCGAGACTCCCACGCCACGCTCCACACTTGGAGCAGAATTGGCCTGCTTCAGTTGGACGGTGTTTCTCAGCAATTGCAACGGTCTTATGTCCACCCCCGCGATAGTTCTCTTTAGATCTATCTTCGAATCCTATGTTTGTATGACGTGATACAGCAGCAGATAAAGAGTCTCCCCATTCATGTCTGCATTCTGGGTCGCCACCCCAGATTCGCACTGTCTCAGTCCCGTAATCTCGGAGGCCCCAGTAGGGAGGAGATGTCACAACTAGGTCGATGCTGTCCGCTGGCCAGGTGCTCATGACTTCAGCACAGTCGCCGACGACAACCTTATTGAGGGGGAGGCTCATTTCTCAGCCTCCAGATAATTGGTCGAAGGTTCGAGCTCGTGCCTCGATTTTTTCGTTCAGTATGAATAGCTCCAGGGCAGGCGGAAGCTTCCATTTATAATAGATGCTTACGCTGTTGGTTGCAAGTTTCTTGATTAACTCGGGGTCGTATCCCGTCCAGACGTCTTCACCGTATGCGGATATGTAAAGCTCTTCCACGTTTCCGGCGGTTATCTTCCTCCACTTCGCCCTGTTAGGTTTCCATATTCCTTCCGAGTCATAGCCTTCGACTACGAAGAAGGTCCACGGCTTTTCTTCACGGAGAGCCACGTTGAAACTCGGGGATAGATACCGTACCGCTTCTGGTTTCAACTGTATTTGGAATTTGTCTATCTCGTTCGTCCACCAGTTTCCGCCATATTCCACCTTCTTCTTTCCTGAACGGATTACCTCGGTAGGTTGAGAATCCTCATACCATAACCAAGGCAACCCAGTAATCCTCCGCTCTCCCACTATCGCCAGACCTTAATGCCTCGACTCCGTAGTTCTTTGGAGATCTTATCCGCAGCCCGAACTCCGGCGGCACCCTGTAAGTAGGGACTTAGCTCATTGTGGATCATCGACCAATCCAACTCGTTGCGCCGGATCGATGCGTATGCCTCCAGCTTCCTCAGGATCTCGGGGAGGTTCAGTGCCAGCTCGTCCTCGTGACCTGGAACATAGGCGGTCAGTGGCCTCTGGGGGTTCCCCGGATCCTTCCGCTGGACATAACCCTCCACCCAGACGCGAAGAAGCCAGCTGGCCGACTGGCCATCCCTCTTGCATATACCCAAGAACTTAGCCCAGGTGGCCCTGAAGTGAGCCGGACCATAGAATTGGTACTTCCTTCTACGGCTCATTGTTTCCTAGCCACCTTGAAATGGCCCTCCTCTTCGACGAGGAGCTCCCCCTCGACGAGCTCCTTAACGTACTCGGAGACTCGCTTCTTAGTCAGGCCTGTTCTCATAGCCATTTGGACTTGGATCTTGGTGATGCGGATGCCAGGCTCCCTCCGGACCATCTCGACGATCATCTGGAGCCTCTCCCTCCGGATGGCGGCACCGTCTCTAAGAGGCGTCTTCTTCACCTCCTAGATAGGGTGTGTGTGTTTGAGAGAGGGTGTGTTTTTGTTGTTGTGGGGGTAGGGGTATAGGGGTATACCCCCATACCCTTATCACTACTCTACTCCTCACACACACACATACACACCTCACCACCTTCACCCACCTCTGTCCTTCAGCAATTCTATGAGGGCGTTCGTGAGGCGCCTGGCGTCGAGTATGTTTATGCAGGTGAAGTTTCTTCCCTCCTTTTGCAGTCTCCTTCTGCTTCAAGAATTTCAATCATCTTGGGCAGCAGCATCTTCAAGTTTGGTGCATATACGCCCTGACTTGTACGCTGGATGATGTTTTTAGCGACAAGTTCTCTGAGAACCAATTGAACGGCGTTGTAGGAGATTCCGCAGTCTTTTTTCATTATCCGCTGTATGTCGCCTGTGCGCTTGGCTTGGCCATCGAATACGATGTGGGCCACCCAGAGTTCATCTTCATCGTCGGTGAGTTCATCAAGCACTCTGAAGGCGAGGTCTGATATGCTTTTCACTTTCACTCTACATAGGTCTCCTTTATCTCGAAGCAGTGTGTTCTCATCGGGGCTGCTCCTGCGCGCGCGCGCATCCTAAGCTCTCCCTTCATCGGCCCCCAGCCTCTCCTCCAACTTTTTTATCCTCTTCATGGCATCCGTGACGATGTCCATGAGCTCTGACATCAGATCGTACATCTCATCGTACCGTTTCTCAATCTCCGGAGAGCTCAACATAGAGGGACCCCCAAGTTTGCATACGCGCGTGAACTGAATTTCATTAGAAACTCCCCCTGGCTCGGATTGTCTGCTTGATGAACCCGTTTTTTGAGAGTTTATCGACTAGATCCTTGTACTGGACTTCGTTGCTGAAGGGAAGCTCCACAACATAGACTTCGCTATAGCCTCTGGGAACCTCGAGTCTTACGATGCCTTCTTCGGAACCTACTTCCCAGAACTTCCACTTGTGTATCTCGAAGAGTGTTACGGCTTCATCGATGCCGATTTCCAGTACTCTTTCCTTTATCACCCATTCACCTCCCGTTCAGTCTCTAAGGGGTACATTGGCACAGGCCCCCCCTTCTTATCGAGCGCGCGCGCTTCCAAGTTTCTCCCTCCTGAGGCGTGCCCAGCATACCGGGCCTATACCTCGTTCAACGCTCTTGGGGTTCGTGAGAAGACGACCGCAGATACGACATTTCGTTGACTCCATCTCAGACCTCCTCGTAGACCTGGAGAGCTTCGTTAAGCGAGTCAACGAGATCACGGGTTCCGGGTATCATCAGGGTTATCGAACTGTACAACTTTCTCTCGCCCTTATCGCGAGTATATCCCCTTTCCCATCCCTTGAGCGAGTATTCTCGGGCATCCTCGAAATCCTCTCGGGTTTCGTACTCTCCCTCAAGGGCCTTTATCACAACAAAGGTTTCTCCACCTATGGGATCAATGGCCTCCACGAGAATCGTGCAGGGCTCATGGTTGATCGCGTCGGTCGCCGTGAAGATCTTGCTATAACTTATTCCCATTTATCTTCGTTAAAACGACTCCAGTTTTCTGGAGTCCCCTTTTAAGGTTTACGTCGGTTTACTCCAGAAAAATGGAGTAACCAAGTGGCGGGGACTACTGCCTGATATCGTTTCCCTACCATCCTGATGTGCCCCACCCTGAGGAGTTCTCCAAGGACATCGGTCAGAGACGTTGGTGAGCAACCTACGGCTTTATGAATGTCTGTAAATCTTTGCCCTATGCCGCTCTCCAATAGGGTCCACCAGACCCACCCCTCTAAGCTGAATCCGCAGATTGATTTCAAAAAATCCTTGGTTACCTCTTCTCGGCGGCCAACCTCGGCGTAGGCCTTCAAGAGCATACGGAGGGTTTCGACTATGAGGTCCTCCTGACTGAGGAGCTCCAGCTCGTTGAAGATGTCTTCCGTCATCCCTTCCTGCACTCCACACTGACCTGGGATAAACTGTGTGCGCCAAAGTAGCTTTAGAGTATCTTTCAAGGACTACTATTACTTCATAGGTGTATAGCGATTTCCGTTTACGGAAACTCGAAAGGAGGGTTCCTAAACACGAAAATGACAGATAAACATGGGACATTCCACTTATATGTGAACATTTCCGGGAACATGGTAAATGACAAGGCCTACGATCCTCAGTTTTATGCTAACAAGCACTAATAAAAATGAGGCGCACCTTCGTGGAGGACGGAACCAGGTGAAAGTGTGTATGAAAGCTACTTGTGTGCACACGAGCTCGTGCGCTCGTAACCTTTAAGCGGTGATGCGCCCCACCCGTGCGCGCGCGTAGGATAAAAAAGTTGGAGGAGAGGCTGGGGGCCGAGGATGTCAGATAGTGTTGTTGACTATCGCCCGTATCCCCTTCATCTTATCCTCCAGGTTCTCGGATTTGAACTGCATCTCCTGCCTGAGCTCCTCGAGCTCCCTCGAGTAGACGCTCAGGTGGGGTATCGCCTTCCGGTACTCCTCTAGGTGTCGCCTCTCCTCTGCCTTGAAGTAGCTCTCGTCCAGGTAGCCTCCCTTGTGCCCCATCCAGTGCTCGCGGAAGGCGGAGTCCACCCCTATGCAGTGGGTCCTGAAGTACTTCCGCAGCACGTGAAGGTGCAGCACGTACTGGCTGTGGCTCTTCTGGTCCAGGCCCGCCTTCGCCAGCATGTTGTACCAGCGTTTCTCGTAGCCGGAGACGGTCATGTGTCCCTGCCTGCCCATTATGAGGGGGGAGTCGGGCGTGATCGTCTCCCCGGAGACCTCCCGGATGTGCACATAGTCCACGAGGGCCTCCTTCGCCTCGGGGGTTATCCACGTCACGTACATCTTGGTCTGGCCGCCCCGCCTGCTCCGCTTGCTGAACTTCCTGCCCTGGGCGCGCTTCACGGTTATCCTGGCGACGTCGGGGTAGTCGAGGTCCACGTCCCCCCACTTGAGGCCCAGGAGTGTCCCTATCCTCAGGCCGCTGGAGGCGAGGATCAGCGTTCCCACCCTGTCCTTCAGCTGGGAGCCGCAGCTTATTATCGTCCTCAGCTCCTTGGGGGTGGGGGCCCTGTCCTCGTTCCGGCTCACCGAGGTGGTGGGCGTCTCGACCCTGCTCCAGTCGAGCGTGACCCCGTTGACCTCCAGCCACTTCTTCACCGCGTAGCAGTAGGTGTGAACCGTCTTGTTGGCGTATTTGTCCAGCATGACGTCGATGAACCCCGTGTCCTGCCTGTCCATCTCGTCCTCGACGTCCACCCTCCCCGCCACGATCGCCTCGAGCGCCGTCTCGGGGTCCCCGTAGCCTATGAACTCCAGGAACCTGTCTATGCCCTGGATGTAGCCGTTCACCGTGGCGGGGGATCCCATGCGCCGCCTCCCCGTGATGCTCTGGGACATCCTCGCGATGCTGGGGTACGTCTCAATCGCCTCCTTCGCGAACCGTCTCAGGTACCAGCTCTGCTCCACTTTATCGGTCACACATCTCACCGGTATGGGGGTGGGCGCCCCCCCATATAAGAATTGTGTGTTAATCTTCCATATGCCTCAGACTAACTCTGATTGCTCGTATGGAAC
>DATKVL010000477.1:0-3026 GCA_035530115.1 Dehalococcoidia bacterium
AGACCGCTGGTTGCATTTGTAAATGTACATGTCTCACTGACTCCGACAACAGCAACGACACACACTGGTTTAGTTGCTGGTTTCGCTTTAACATCATTACGATTCCAGTGGTATGAATGTACTGAAACAACAAAAAAATCACCAGCATGTGCTGAAGCTACATACCCAAATACTGCTGACAGTATTACCAGTAAAACGACATGGTAGTTTTTCATTACTCTCTCCTTTGTTGTTATGATGCATTTGCATCTCACAGTCACCTGTTGACAAGTGACTGTAGGTTGCATTTAAGTGCTTACCGTTTCCATTCATGTTGAACAGGGGCTACAATCTGATAAACTACCAGACTGACGTTGCCACCGTCCTCTAAGTGTTTTATCACTGCGCGGCGTGTGGCTGCATCCAGTCTGCGACCTCCCTTCTTCCCACCACCGGACTTAACCAGAAACTTTCCAACTTCACGCTCATATGCTTCAACCACATAGGGCTTTGTAATTGCCGTTTCTTTTGTAATTAACACCAGACGTACTTTAACTGCGTCCTCCAGTCTCTTCAAATCTTTTTCAATGTCCAATAACATCTCATTCTCCTTGTCTGTTATGAGCAGGATTGCCCACACAGTCACCTGTCACATGACTGGTTGTGAAACCCTAACCACGTAATATCCAGTGCAGCATTAACAGCACTGCTATAACCCACTGGCCTTGTGCTATGGCTATTACAAATGCAAACAACAGTAACATCAGTCACCTCCTTTGATTGCTTCAGCCAGTCTAATTATCTCGTCTTCAGTCAGGTTTATTTGAAAGAGTTGATGGAGTGATCTGTCTGTTCTGGCTTGTGGCCATCGTGACTTGATGCTGACACTCACCAACTTACCATCCACCTTTCGATCCACAAACAATTCAAAAAGTGGCCTACTTGCTACCAGTACCATGGGCACCTCCTTTCTCTTTTTGTTTAGTTGTGCCTATTGGTGAGATGGGCAACTTCAAGTCACCTACCTTGCCCCCCAATGCAACCACCTCACGGTTCTGTCTGATGATGTCTTCAATGCCTCTCATGTTTTTACTCCTTCACAGTTAAGTTATACCGACTCCGTTGTTAAAGCATAGCCAACATTGTCTTCAATGTACTCACGAAGCATGTACTGCCTGTTCTTGTTCTGCCCAGTGCGTCCATTGAACACCAACTTAAAATCCTCACACTTGGCAGGATCAATGATCAAAGTGAATGGTGCATAGCCATCGTAGTAGCCATGCTCATTCATGCAGTGGAAGTAGTTCTTGGCCTTCACCTTTCCGTTCTTCAGCCATGTGAATTCCCACTTGCAATCGAAACCTGAACCGTGTGGCAATTTGTTTAGCAGTATCTGCTCAAAGTCATCATGATCAACTGGATCAACAGGAATGTATTTTTTACCATTCCACACTTGCAGATTGTCAGCAGTAACAGGTGTTGCACCACACACAGACCTAGCTGCTTCTTCCAGTGCATCCTCTTTGTGTTTGGCACCGATCATGATCCACCCAAACATTCCTTTGTACCTGTAACTGGTAAGACCTTTATCAGCCAGTGGCCTGTCAGTGATTTCAGTCATAATTTTCTCCTTGTAGTTATGGGATGATTCCCTGATGGCACACCATCACTGATGTGCCATGGGTGAATCACACTGACTCTGGATATGCCACAAAGTCATCAAACTTGTGAACCGATGACCAATAACCAGTATCCCTGCTGCCACCACCATATGAAATGCCAATGGCTGCTTTCTTGAATACTGCTGGTGGCCACTTCTGAACATCACATGGACTACCATATTGGTCATAGTTGGCAGACACGTGGCCAAAGAATCCTTGAGCATGTGAACCATAATCAAAGCTGATACTCACAACGCTGATATTCACAACCAACCTTTCACCAACACCTGCTGGATAGAACGTGAAGTCCAGAGAACTGAAACCTTTGCCAGTGTTATTGTTTGAAACGATTGCGTCATCACACTCTTTCTTCAGTGTGTCCTTATCCAAGTACTTGTCCCATGGATAGGCAGTGAGTGATACACAGGAATCACGGTACTCACCAACCGGAAGAAAGTTGCCGTACTTGTCACGCCATGCCTTGGCTATTGCCAGTACATCTGCAATGCTCTTGGCTGTGTAACGAACACGCAGTGTGTTGTCATACCCAGTGTGGCTAACTGAACTGGGCAGACACTCTTCAGGACACAGAGCCAGTACCTTTTCATCACGTTCCAGCTTTGTGATTTCAGCAGCCAGCTTCTCTTCAGATTCTTTTCTTACCTGTGCAATTTTTTCATCAAGTTTGCTCATCATCTTCTCCTTTGTTGTTATGGAACCTTTACTACATTCCCTCATGCTCACTGTTACCAATGAGCATTGAGTAATGCACTCCTAAACATTCCTTGGCACATTAGGAATGTCCTTTGTTGTAAAAACTACTATTGCTTCACGTGAAGAAGCAATAGTTCCTTTGTAGTCCTGTGCCTCTTTCAAGGAACAGAAGTGTCTGGTGGTGGCAAACACATACTTGCCATCATCCAAACAAATTACAAACCATCTATCCATCACACGCCTCCTTTTAATATGCCACTTCGATTGGTTTACCACAGTTGTCACACACCAAGTGTTCATCTTCCCAGTTGCATTCAACAGCAACCACTGCCCAGTCCTTTTCAAATCCATTGCGTGTGGCACCAATGATCAACTTGGCATTGTCCTTCACACAGTCCTTGCACAGACATCCACCATCAGCAGCGATTGCAAACAGTGGATAGCCACCGGGCCATGCATATGGTTGCCTGATGAAATCCTTGACCCTCTGTGTGTTATTAGCTTCTGCCATGCTTATCTCCTTGTTGTTATAGGAATGATCCCCTTGTAGCCAACCATTGCTGATTGGCTACGGGTGAATCCCTTACTTGGTTGCAAGATCAAGAACCTTGCCTGCTTCACGTTCCAGCTTCACACGTTCATCTTGGAACTGAACTCCACGTGCATATGCTG
>DATKVL010000478.1:0-6324 GCA_035530115.1 Dehalococcoidia bacterium
GATTTGTAGCAGGCCTAATTGGTGTGGTGCCCCTGGAATCTGTGTTAAGAGTTATCCTCGCACCATTCGATAATATCGGATGCCCAGACGGTGCCCACGGCTTTTTCCAGTACCGCCTGGCGTGGCTCAGGTATGTCTAGCAGCGTCCGCAGGATGCGGTCCTCAAATTGGCTTAGGAACGGGCACCGTTTACGCAGTGAGAGTATGGTAGTTCTGGCTCCGCCATAGACCAGATAGTCCAGTGACCGGGCATGGGGCTCAATATGCTCCCGCACATGACCACAAACCCGAGCCAGAAACTGCTCTATTTGCTTTTCCCGGTGTCGGGCAAACCGCGCCTGCGAGGAGCCGCCCTTTTTGTGGCGGGCGTGCACCAGGCCTGTTCCCGTCTTGCTATCTATGAGCTCTGTGCCCCGGCAGATGCCAATGCTGTATGCTCCCAGGCGGACCAGGACCAGAGCGATAAGGAAGTCATGACTGAGAAGGGAACACAACGGCCCAACATCATAGCCGTCGGTGATATATTCTTCTGCAATCGGGAACGGGGGCAGGACCAGATACGTTTGCGGCGGGCTCCAGAAAAACGCCGCTCCCATTCCCGACCCGGCCATAACCTCAGCCACGCCTGGCGGTATGGCAGTTGCGGCAAACACCTTTCCCAGTAGATTTTCAACCCTGGCTTGAGGCGTCCCCTGCGGGAGGTATAACGATATTGCTTGGCCTTCGGTCGAAGCCAGCTCGTCCAGAAAGCCGAGCGCCTTCGACCTGCTGAGACGGAATCTCCTTGACATAAACATAATATCAATCACCCGGTCGCGCGAAATACTCTGGCTACATGCTGACTATGGTAACGCCGTCGCCGCCCTCACCCTGCTCCCCGGGCCGGAAAGACGTGACCAGCGGATGAGAGGCCAGAATCTCCCTGACAATCTGACGCACGGTGCCCGTGCCGATACCGTGAATGATACGGACCCGGCCCAAGCCACATAAAGACGCTTCGTTAAGGTAGTCGTCCAGCGCCGGCTCGACCTCCTCGGCCCTCTTTCCCCGCAGGTCAAGCTCGAGAGAGACCCTGGACTTGCGCATCTCCTTCCTTATCAGGGCGCTGCCCGTCTTCACCACGCCAGTTGATGGTATCCTCTTCTCCACGCTGTCCAGCCTGAGGGTCATCTTCACTTTCCCGGCCTGGACTTCGACGAGCCCGCGTTCCTCAGACACTGAAAGCACCGTTGCTGGCACGCCAACCTCTTTCAGCCAGACGGTATCACCGGCGGTGATTGAGCCTGCCTCGGCTTCTGTTTCACCTATCTCAACCGCCGGTCTGGCCTGCCATACCCCAGCATCCAATTTCTCTTGTGTCTCGGCCAGCGCCTTTTTGGCCTGCTCGATTCTTTCCTTAGATTTTTCCTTGCGCAATTCCGCTGCCGCCTCGCGAATTTTCATCTGTAATTCAGCAGCCTCGCGATCTATTCGGTCACGGGTCTCCTTGATGATTCTTCGTTTGTCCTCCTCTAACTGGCGGAGCCTGTTTTTCAAGTCCGCGTCGTTCTGTTCTGCTTCATTCAGTTCCTTCTCCAGGCTGTAGCGAAGCGACTCAACATTCTTCTGCTCGGTCACCAGATGGGTAAGCAAAGCCTCGATCTCCTGGGCGCCTTGGGAAAGCATGTGCCGGGCGCGGGCCACGATCTCCGCAGGCAGTCCCAGGCGGGATGCTGTAGCCAGCGCATTGCTGCCGCCCGGGATACCCACTGTCAGGTGATAGGTGGGCGCCATCGTAACAGGGTCCACATCCAGAGCCGCGTTTTGCATGCCGTCGGTAGCGTGAGCCAGTGCCTTTAATTCAGTGTAGTGAGTGGTGGCTATGGCCATCGTTCCCTGTGATAGGAAATGGAGCAGGATAGCGCGGCCGAGAGCCGAGCCTTCGCCCGGGTCAGTGTTGGTGCCCAGTTCGTCTAACAGCACCAGGCTCTGTGCCGTGGCGTTGTTGATGATGTGCACGATGTTGCCTATATGCCAGCTGAATGTGGAAAGGGTCTGCTCGATGCTCTGCTCATCACCGATGTCGGCATATACGCCGTCATAAACAGGGATGCGGCTTTCCGCCTGAGCCGGAATGGGCAGGCCAGCCTGCGCCATCAGGCTGAGAAGTCCTATCGTCTTGAGGGCGACCGTCTTACCACCGGTATTGGGCCCGGTGATGACCAGGACGGAGAAGTCCCGGCCAATCTCGACCGACAGCGGCACTGCCTTCTTTTTCAGCAGCGGATGCCTGGCTTCAACCAGCCTGAGCACTCCGACCGGTTCATGTCCCTCTGCCCTAGCGCTTCTACCAGCGGCCACGATAATAGGCTCGGTGGCTTTGGCCTCCCTGGCATATCTGGCCTTAGCCAGCGCCAGGTCAATCTCAGCAATCAGTTCTATGTTATGTGAAATCTCGCTTTCGAATGCCCCGACTTCAGCACTGAGCGTTCTCAGTATCCTTTCTATTTCGTCCTTCTCTTCCGCAACCAGCTCGCGCAGTTCATTCTGCACGTCCGTAGTTGTCCATGGCTCAATAAACACAGTGGCTTCGGTATTGGAGACGTCGTGGACAATGCCCCTTATCTGCCGGCGACATTCCACCTTGACGAGAATTACATACCGACCCTCTCGCTCGGTAACAATGGGTTCCTGGATTATTCTCCGTCCTCTGGGTGAGGTGATTATGGCTTGCAGGTGAGTGAGCAGTTCCTGGCGTACTTCTCTCATTCTATGTCTCACCGACGCCAGTTTAGGTGAGGCAGTGTCCAGCAGGTCACCGGTCGGACTCAAGCAGCCATCAATATCCTTTTGAAGCTGATCCAGTGTCACAATGTCTCGGGCCAGACCGCTGAGTAACGGGAGTTCACCCGGCAGGTTCACCAGATGGCTTTTTAGCCGGTGGGCAGCGCCCAGCGTCTTTTGAATTTCCAGCAGAGATTTAGGGTCCAGGACCTTGCCGCGTGCCGCCATCTTCACCATTTCCCTGATATCAACAATTTCGCCGATATGGGTATCCGGACTGAGTGACAGCAAGCGGCGCGCCTCAGCCGACTGCCTGAGCCGCAGGCGGACCTCTTCTTCATCCAAGAGGGGAGTGAGGTCGAGGGCCAGCTCTCGGCTGGCGGAAAATGAGGTAAAGCCGGCCAGTATCTCCCGTATCTTATGAAATTCCAGCAGTGCTAAATCCCTGTCGCCCAAGGTAACCTTCCCGAGTCGCCTATACTCTCATCGCCATATCAATCAGCGAATAGTATAAAGCAATCACCCGAGTTTTCAAAAAATCGGCTTCTCCAGCCATGGAGTGAGCCTGATTGGTATGGTGTCCCTGGAATTCCATTGACAGGAAACAGGAAATTGGCTCATAATCCTACTACAAAAAACTCGTCAAGTCTTGGGGGAGACAATGAATCTCAAACGGATGCTAGAAAGAACTGCCAGCGAGGTGCCACAGAATACGGCTATCGTCCTTGGCTCTCGCAGAGTTAGCTACCGCGAACTGGATGAAACTTCCAACAAGATAGCCAACGCCCTTATCAGTCTGGGAACAAAGAAGGGCGACCACGTAGCCATTCTAATGTCTCGTAACCCTGAGTGGGTCATCAATTGTTTTGGAGTGCTTAAAGCTGGAGCCGTTGCCGTGCTCCTCGACGCCGGAGCTAAGGCGCCCGAACTTGAGCCTCTATTCCGTGAAACTGATCCCAAAGTCCTCATTACCGAACAAAGATTCTCTCCCATGCTGTCTTCAATTTTGCCCAATATCCCCCTGCTGAAACAGGTCCTTGAAGTTGGTACAGACCATTACAATGGGATGGTGGCCAGCAGCTCCCCTCTATCACCCTCTGTCGATATAGAGGGCGAGGATGAAGCTGTCATTTTTTGCACCCTGGGTGTGCTGGGGAAGAACAAGGGCATAGTGCATACTCACGCGTCGTTCATGTCAATTTTGCCCATAGTGGTGGCAAAATTTGAACTGGAGAGAGACGATGTTGTTTTAGGTATGCTCCCTTTTAACAACCTTCTGGGATTTGGGTTGGTTGTCCTCATGCCCGTTAAGAGGGGAGCCACCATAGCAATCCTCCCCCATTTCAGTTCCAAGAGTCTCCTGGATACTGTAGAGCGGGAAAAAGCAACCATGCTTATAGGCGTCCCGGCCAGCTTTAATGGCCTGGCCATGATAGACGAAGAGACGATTAAGAGCTATGACCTTAGTTCATTAAGGGAGGTGCTTTGTGCCGGGGCAAAATCCTCAGCCCTTTTTATGGAGATGCTTGAGAACAAGTTTCACTTAACTGCGTGCGAAATATACGGGCTCTCGGAGTTGATAATCGTCACTATAGGTGCTATTCGTGACCGCAAATTGGGTACAGCAGGGAAGCCCCTGGCTGAGCTTAAAGTGCTGGATAAAAACGGCAGGGAAGTACCCCGGGGCAGCATAGGGGAAGCTGTTGCCAGAGCCCCCTGGATGATGAAAGAATACTACAAGGCGCCTGAACTCACGGCCCGGGTCCTCAAAGATGGTTGGTTTCATACTGGCGACCTGGTCAAGTTGGACGACGACGGCTATCTGGAGTTCATAGAAAAGACATCATCTATCATAGTGCCCTCGGGGGGAGTTAAGATTCTCCCCGCGGCAGTTGAAGAAGTCCTCCTGAGGCACCCCGCGGTAGCCGAAACAGCCTGTGTCGGTGTCCTTGATGATTACAAAGGGCAAATACCCACAGCTTTTATAGTGCTTAAAGAAGGACAAAGTGCTACGGTGGACGAAATACGCGATTTTTGCCGCCAGAGCTTATCTGAATACAAAGTGCCCAAGCAAATCAAGTTTGTCGACGGCCTGCCCAGAACCGGCTCGGGCCAGATAGACCGGAGACTACTCAGCGGCATAAGGGAAAGCTGAAAGGGAGACTGAGACGGCCGACCGAGATGTTTTGTGCTGTCCAGCACGGAATTCCGGGGACGTAATACCTGATTTGTAGTAGGCCTGATTGGCATGGTGTCCCGGGAATTGACCTAGCCTATAAGACCTGCCGAAATACTAGGCGACAGGCGTCCTGCTTATGAAGTCCAGTATATGCTGAGATATTTCCTCGCCTTTCTCTTCCTGAAGAAAGTGACCGGTGTCCTTGATTATAATCTCCGGCTGGTCCTTGGCTGTAGGTATAAGAGAGCGAAAGAATTTGTCACCGCCACCTGTAATAGGGTCTTTATCTGAAAACATGACCAGGGCCGGCTTGTCCCATCCTGACAGAACCTCGCGAGCATGTCGCATTTCAGCAGAAGCAGGGCCTTCAGGGCTAATGGGGACGAGTAGTGGCCACACGGCAGCCCCAGCTTTATATGTAACGTCGGGAAACGGCGCTTCATAAGCGGCGACGATTTCCTTTGTAAGCTTCTCGGGGTGGGCAACACCACCAAGCATCGATTGCCCGACCTGCAAATCAGGATGACTCTCAGCATAACTACGCCATGCCAGAAAAGCTTCGCTGGGCTTTCCCTTACCTGTGGGCAGGCCGGTGTTCATGACAACCAGCCTGGCAAAACGTTCCGGCATATGAGCGACCGCAGCCAGACCAATCAACCCACCCCAATCCTGCACCACAACAGTTATCTGCTCAAGGTTCATCGCCTTTATAAAGCCCATCAGCGTGTCCAGATGCATCTGAAAGGTATATGCCTCCCGCTCGGTGAATTTATCAGACCGGCCAAAGCCGATAAAGTCCATAGCTATAACGCGGTGCCGCTTCGACATAGCGGCAATCATTTTACGGTATAGAAATGACCACGAGGGCTCGCCATGCAAACAGAGTATGGTCTCTCCTTTGCCTTCATCCACATAATGTATGCGCACCCCGTTAATCTCAATATAGTGTGGGGCAAAAGGGAAATCAGGCAATTTGGAAAAACGTTCATCTGGCGTACGGATAACTGGCATGCTTATATACCTCCTGTTTAATTATTATGCTGTGAAAATTATATATACCTGTGCTTTGGTTTTTCAACCTATTATACTCCGAATGAGCCAGGTATTCTGGGGACATAATATCTGATTTGTAGTAGGCCTGATTGGCATGGTGTCCCTGGAATTCTCAGTTTAACGCCAAACTGTCTCTGGCAGTTCTGTCGGTACAGGCTCGCTAGTAGCATTTAGTGAGGCAATCTCAAAAGCGTATGATGGCTCTAGTTCGTCGAACCGATGACGGAGGTCGATCTTTGCCCAGTCGTATGGAGGCACCATGATATGCCATGATATATGAACCTCCCATTCCTCAGAGAAGAAAAGATAGTGAGATACAACTAACCATA
>DATKVL010000479.1:0-1189 GCA_035530115.1 Dehalococcoidia bacterium
TTGTACCGATAAACTGCTCTTCCAGGTTGGAGCCTCGTCTGGCTCAAGGTAAAAAGCTACTACACCGACATCATAACCATAATTGTAGAACGGGAACGGCTTTGCTGAGGCAATTTCATTATCGTCGGCATCAAGAAGGCGGAAAATGAATAACTCATCAGCATCTTCATCCGGCATTTCTTCTTCAACCTCATAATTTATATAGTATGTTACAAGATAGCACTGGTCTCCGTCCTCCCTGGTGTTTTGGTAGGCTTGAACCATCTGGATTTCTAAACTATCAGGTTGGGCGACTGCGGCAAGAACCGGGGTGGCATATATACCCAGTAAAAACAGCAACGTAATAGCTGCAATTCCTCTCAGAACATGTCTACTGCGCTTTGCCATGGTGGTACTTCTCTCATTGGTTTGCCCCGCTTCACCCAGTCAATAACCTGAATGGCTATATACCAACTCGGGAAAGTTATCTTGTATTTCCAATTCTCAACTGTGCTAGAACTCATCCCCAAGGCACGGCTAAGTGCCATGATTTCCCGATAGTGGAAATCGGAACAAGCAGCATAAAATCGCATCCGTAACTTAACCTCACTATCCGTCGCGAAGTTAATCTCAGCAACGCTATAGGGCCGTCCCCTCTTGGCAATAGCCAATGCCATACATTAAGTTTATCATAATGAATAATTATTATCTTACCCAGCCAGACTGTGTATGATAATTTGTATAGTAATGTGCAAAACTAAATTAAATGCAAAAGGTCATTCTGTCCATTGTCGGCCTTGTAATCGGGATTATCCTCCTTACTACTATGCTCCCCGACACAATCACTGATGCCACGACTGAGGCATATTCTGAGAACTATGACGTTACTACCGCCGGAGGGGTGACGGAAACAACCGAAACGCTTAGCTACGCCCATTGGTATGGGGACCTTCGGGAACTGGACGCCACAACAGATAATGAGAATGATACGCCGGTGGTGATGTCCTATGACGAGGACTCCTACGAAGTTACCGTGGACGGGCTAGAGGCATCCGCATCCAGAATACTCACTGTCGATTATGTTCGGGAGGCACACTCGGAATTTACCGGGTTCTCCTCATTCCTTAGATTATTACCCTTTATAGGGATTGTGGGGTTAGTAGTAGCAGCTCTGTGGGGCTTGTTCTCTCACATGAGGGGCTAGTCCCAA
>DATKVL010000480.1:0-1659 GCA_035530115.1 Dehalococcoidia bacterium
TATCAAGGAGGGGTGCCGGAGTGGTTAATCGGAGCAGACTGTAAATCTGCCGCCCGTAAGGGCTGCGTAGGTTCGAATCCTACCCCCTCCACTGTAAAGTGCAGGAGGCCCACATAGCTCAGTAGGTAGAGCACGTTCTTGGTAAGAACGATATCTAACCCTATCATAAGCCTTAACTAGTAATAATCTTCTCCACATATTGAAACGCCTTTCCTATATCTCACCACCTTTTTTTACTCCTTCTCTTCCTTTCCTCTTTTCAGGAAATCTTCAATTTCCCAGCTTAAGGTTTGCTTCTTAAACTTCTCCAACCTTCTTACAACTTTTGCTTTTAGGTCACTCAGCTCACTGCTAGATAAACTCCTAATACTAGGCAGCACCACGGTACCCCCTCCAATATCCTCTTCTGTACTCTCTGGGTTTGGTATTAGCAGCACCTGCGGATATCCTTTCCCAATGCCAACCGTGTTATCTAATTCAAATTCCTCTATCCATTTAATAATAAAAAACCCTAATTCTGCGACTTCAAGCATAGTCATATTCTTTCGCCACCAATATTTCAGAAAGAATGAACCATAGGGTTCTCCATGACCAATTACTTTATACCTCCTCACACCTTCAGCGAAGCCAGACGCGTATACGTACTTAAGATTAGCCTCCGTAGTTGATTGCATCCCCAACAAAACATCGAAAACTCGCCCGCGCAATACTTCACTGTAATCATCATTCTGCTCACGTGTCAATTTCTCAATTTCCTTTGTCAAGTTATACACATTCGCGTTATCATGATATTCCGAACTCCCTAAATAGCCTGTAAGCCGGTCCCTGAACTTCTCAAATAGACCTAATACTCCCGATGAACCTATAACCATCCATGGCGCACACATAAATAGTTTGTCTTCATACTCATGAATAGCGCCACCTTCCAACATGACCTTTCGGTCCGCTACTAATACGATCCCATCAGTACACACAGAACCTAAAATGTATGTCATACCCTTAGCAAATCCTTACTACAATCCAGAATAAACCCTAGCAACTCTAAAGTTAATACCTTTTCACCCAACTTCATTATATCTTCTCAGAAATACTTGTCAATAACCTCGTTCCAGATAAGAACGTGGAATAACCATCACCAGACGCATTAACATATCCTCATCCAAACTATGTCTAAGATTCGGAACTTTGAACATCCGATTTTTCGCTTACACTAATCTAGTAATTTAGCCATTATATGAAGCAAATCGGTACTCGTAAGAATTCCAACTAAGTTACCATTGTCATCGACTACAGGGAAAGTGCCGATTCGATGCTTCTCACTTATGGCAAGTACTTCTTTAATTGTGTCATCAGGGTGGACCACAATGACGTCAGTTATCATGACATCCCTTACCTTCATGCAAGACAATTGATAGTGAAGCCCCCATAAAGTCAACGGTGTGGGTGTCGATGGTGTTGCCTCTTTTATTATATTCCGTGTCACTAGGCCTACTAACTTTCCGTTTTCTACAACAGGTAAGCGGCTGACATGCTTTTCGCGCATCGTTTCCATAGCATTATCTATTAGAGTGTCAGGAGTTACCGTAAAAACTGGGCTTTTCATACAATCACGAACGTTCATTGTTCTCCTCCTTAATCAAGCTGACAATTATTATAGTA
>DATKVL010000481.1:0-4709 GCA_035530115.1 Dehalococcoidia bacterium
GCTGGTAAGCAAAGGAAGGCTATTCCGATGCCCTAATTGCATAGTCCCTATGTTGTGGGTAGCGAGGATTGGCATGGGGTATCCCCCAGGGACATTGGTGCTACCTATGCCTAGCCACGAATATGTTGGCTCGTAGAAAAATCCAGATTCCTTACCCTGTACCTTCTAGAGGCGATTTATTATGCGTTCTACCTCCACCGTTTTTCTATCTGGGTCTGCTGGTGGTCCAGGGCGAAGTGTTGCATCAACACCCTCTTTGAGCTGCAACCGTGCCCCGTCTCTGTACAGCCTGCTTATAGACTCAGGTTGGGTCGTAGCCCAAGGAGCAAACGTAATGCTTATCAAGGCTGTGTCTTGAGTGAAATCAGCAACGTTTACGGTAAAAGCAAATACACCTCCATCAACCGTAGATTCAACATGATGATAGCCAGCATCCCAGTCATCCCAGTCTGTGCCTTCAAGCACGCCATTTTGAAACACAGCCCCGTCAGGGACATTGGTGATTACTTCAACTGTTACCAAATCACCTGCCCACCCACCACTAACCTGGATGTCAACAGGTTTGGGTGAGCCTGGAGCGACAAGAACTAGGACGATAATCACGATGACAGCTATGACTATGGAAATTACTATCCTTTTCATTTCAACCCCGAAGCTGTCGCTATCACATAAGCACCTGAACTTGATGAAGTCTTGAAAAGCTCACCATTCACGTAAATAGAGACCGTTACGGTTCCAGATGCACCTTGATTCTGTGCAGATATGTAAGTGAAACTGTCGTCGAATGACGTGTACGTGTACTTCTTTGGAAGGGTCACGTCGGTATATTGCTCTGTTCCGCCCGTATCGTTACTCAATGTTACATTTACTTCTTGAGCCGTACCGTCAAGTTTATATACAACGGCTGGTGGGATTCCTGCCACTGCTAGTGCCCCCCAATTAGCTGGTTCCACAGATGTCACTTTTTTGCCTGAGACATAAACGGCATCGGAGTCCGTCCATCTCTCGCCAGCAAGTATATCATCAACGTAAATCTCATCGTAATATTGGCTACCATCATCACATGTGACGGTGATATAAGCCCTATAATAGTCTACATACTTCGCTCCGATGTTCCGAACTGTGTAGTCAACGTAAGCATAAGCCGACCATTCGTGCAGTGCCTCATAGTAAGTCTGGCGAAAACCAGTAATCTCAAAATAAACAGATGTGACCTTGTCAGGTATGCTACCTGCCGTTAGTTCGAGATTAGCCACTTCTACAGATGTTACTTTTTTATTCCCTACCGAGAATATCACTGAATCACGCAACTCTTGACCAATGAATACATGGACCCCATTTGTCCAATCCCAACCTTCATATTGGCTACCATCCTCATATGTGAAGGTAAAATCTACTTTGTAGTATCTTATATGTGACTTCCCTGTATTACGGATTTCATAATAGACATGGAGATAAGAACCAGCCTGTTCAAAACCAGTAATCGTAAATTCGGCTGAAGGGGGACTTCCCGTGTCTGGCTGTGAACTAGGAGAGCTATCTGGGGATGTGGGAGGGCTGTTCGGGATGGATATGGCTATTTTAACGATGATACCTACAACAATGACTATAACACAAGCTGCTATGATTCCTGCTTTCTTTCCCTTGCTCATCCTATCCTCCTTTCACAATGAATACCCTCAGTTCAATCTTTTGAACTTTCCTCACTATCTCATTATCATTATAGGCACTTTTCGTCTGAAATAGAAGACCTCCAGAACCGAAGTTCAGTATACTCGTGGTCGGCGAACTGGTATAATAATATTATGTCAAAAACTGCTATGCCTAAATTGGTGGAAGAGTCTAGCAAAGTCAATTTAATATACCAACATATTTATGAGTCCTATTATGGGCAAGGGCAAAGTGTTTATTCGATGCAATAACCAATCTCTAGGAGGAGGTTATTATGATTGATGAGCACGTCCTCGACTTGGTCTACGATTACATTGAGATTGACCATCAACTACTGAACGAGATAAAAGGAACGTTTGTAGAAAATGAGTTATCACGTCTATCGAATATTTCTCACCTTGGGCTAATCGGTCGGACACGTATATTAGCTAAACACACAAAACTGGAGCATGCTTATGGCACTTATTGGGTTTCTTACCAATGTGGAAAGAATTCAACTGGGTTAATTGGCAATAAAAAGGCATTCAATCTGGCTGGACTTCTGCATGGGATAGGTCATTTACCCTTTTCTTATGATACAGAATACGCCCTTACGAAGCTTTATTACATCCATCGCCCAACGAAAGACTGGATTGACGCTGTATTAGATACTTGCCTCCACTTTCTCAATAATAACACCTTCGAGATTATTGCAGAGAAAATGAGAGCACAGCTGGATTACAATTCTCTTTTCAGATGGTTTACAGTATATAAACTCGCAAAATCCCAATCTTTTAACAATGATTTGGGAAGGCAAATCGCAGGAGTCATTTTAGACCCAACTCTGCTTGAACACCAGCTGTTTATGGAACTTGATAAGTTAGACTGCGTATTACGAGATATGCACTATTTAGCCTTGGGAAAGATTGAATTAGGTCTGGTTCCACTAATGAAGCAGTTTGGAAAGGATGCAGCTGGTAAACTAGTAAGACCTGCTTTCTTTAAAGTAATAGACTCGACCTATGACTGTCTGAAAGAACAAGTATATTTTGGACCGGAGGAGAAATGTTTGGCGTCAGTTTGGGAAAAAGCTCTCGTGATAGAAGCTATTGAAAATGGAGTCCAAATAGACAATCTTATGGATGCAACTGATACAGACCTTGAGGGAAAACTAGAAAAACGCATTGTCACTAGTGAGATTGTTAGGAAAGTCAAAGAAGGCAAAATTCTAAAGGTGGGTAACTACTCCTGTGATTTCAAAGGCAAGCCCCTCGCCTTTGTCGAAGCCAGACTTTCGGGGACAAATTTGAAGGGCATACATAATTCACACCAAAGAACAGGAATTTATGTGCAATGCTTTTCTGAAGTCACTCCTGAACAAAAGGATGTTGTTTTCGAGTGGGCTACTTCCCGAGGGTCCTCTTGCTTGGTTGTAGATTCGAGCATAGCAAAACCCAACAAGGTAATTGGTGCCTTATTGGAAATTGAACAATGGTTTCCGGAAGCAAGGTTCGGCACCGAAGCATCTTGCAGATTAGATGCAATGAGATACATCTTAGGCCTAGACGTGCGTCCAGATTTCTTCAGATATAGAAGCGATGTCGAGAGCATCCTTAAGAAAGTCATTCCTTATAAAAATATTCAAGAAATTAGTTCAGATAAATTTTATAAAACTTGGCATTTGAAAGATTGGGCCGTAATAGAAGGTTTAATTTACCATGAAAATGAGGATTGGATATTAATGCATTTTCTTGAATATCCGGAACACTGGTCGACGACCATTGTTGAGAAGATACTAAACCTTGTGCGATTGCCAAGACTCAGGCCACGAAAGGGTGAGAGCAAAGGAGATTATCAGAGTCGCAAGGAGAGAATGCTAGAATATCAAAATTATCTGGAAAAACTATTGAAACTCCGACATGCAAGATTAAATGGCTGGGTGCTTCCAAGTATAAGACTCACTGATGGAAAGAACAGCTACGAGATTGATGCAATCTCTCTATATATCGAAAAGGGCAAGGCGTGTTTGGATTTTTCAGAGGTTAGTTATAATTGTGCTCCTGAAAAAGAGCAGGAAGTAAGAACTAAACTTCTAAAAGTCAGCCAACAGGTTTCACACAGGTTTAACAAAAAAATTAATATCAAGAGTTACTTTAACGATAAGTCACTCTTTTGATGATATGGATTTATATTAAGTTAAAGGTTTAGTAGCGAAAAGTAACAAAAGAGGTGTCTCATGGCACAGCATCGCCGACAACGAGTAAGTTTTACAGCTAGAAAGACTGTTAGCGTCCCTCGAATCGTTCGATTTACTACAAGTCGTGGTGAGAGAGTAAGTTTCCGAGCTAACAGACGAATCTCAAAGCCTGTAAGAGTGACATTCTATCGAAGACGGAGAAGGTAGACAAACATTCCTAATGGTATTCACTGCTAGGGTGGGTGTCTGTAATGGGTAACGAAAGCTTACAGAAAGTTGACCAAAAATGGCACAAATTGAAAAGAGTTCTAGACATCAACATATTATTGGCAAGTTCGGGGAGTATATGCTTTGCAACTGGCTCTTTCGCTCAGGATTTGAGGTCGCTATTGTCGCCATACAGGGTTAGATTTGGTTTCATTCAACCCGAAGACTCAGCAGCGTTTGGGTATTACAGTAAAGTCCAGGACTAGGAATGTTGGCAAAGAGACAATCAAAGTAACATATTCTCTTATAGGAAGGGGGGTCTTGAGTTTAGTTTCAGCAGCGCGGACTTACGTTATCTTTTACCCAGCCTACTATATTATCAAGAGAGGTGCCTGGCAAAAATATTTCTTTGATTCCCAGTTTCTTAAGTTTGGGAATGTCTTCTTCAGGAATGATGCCTCCGCCAATGACTATTATGTCAGCTGCTTTGTCTTCCCTTAGCAATTCAATCACTCGCTTAAATAAGTACATATGAGCTCCAGAGAGGCAGCTTAGCCCGATCAGGTCAACATCCTCTTGTAGAGCCGCAGCGACAATTTGCTCCGGCGTCTGATGCAAGCCAGTATATACCACCTCAAACCCAGCATCTCTGTAA
>DATKVL010000482.1:0-1265 GCA_035530115.1 Dehalococcoidia bacterium
TCTCTGGATGTTGAGAGGCGGGCGCGGTTCAGGGAAGACCCGGGCGGGCGTAGAATGGACAATTGAGCAGGCGCGCAACTTCCCCCGCATTGGCATTTTCGGCCCGACAAAAGACGACATCAAAGAAGTGCAGATAGAGGGCGAGTCGGGGATTCTGGAATGTTCTCCGCGCAATTTTCGCCCGATCTATACTAAGAGCCCGATCAGCCTGGTATGGCCCAATGGTGCGAAGGGTATTTGTTATTCCGCCGAAGAGCCAGAGCGGCCCAGGGGAAAGCAATATAATAAAGGGTGGCTAGACGAACTCGGCGCATGGAAGTATGCAAGGCTAACCTTCGATAACATCATGTACGGCCTACGACTCGGCGATAACCCCCAGGCAATGATCACGACAACGCCCCCCTCACTCAAGACGAAATATGTAAACATTCCTCAAAACCGCAAGCTCCTAAAGGAACTAGAGGCCCGGGAGCATACCGTAGTCACCAGGTCCTCCAGCCACGATAATATCTGTCTGCCTGATGCGTATTTTGACAATATCATCAAGCCGTACGAGGGGACTACCATCGGGCGGGCTGAGATATACGCTGAATATGTCGAAGATGTAGAGGGTGCGCTGTGGAAAATAGCGACAATTGAAGAGCATCGGCTAGATATATTGCCTCAATTCAGCCGCATTGTGATCGGCGTTGATCCGTCGGGAAGCGCTGATGAAGAAGCCTCCGAGGTCGGAATTGTGGCCTGCGGCGTGACAAGCGAACTGGCCCCGGGAGCAACAAGCCGGAAAGAGGAGAATCACTATTTCATACTGGAGGACTTGTCGGGCCACTATACCCCCGAGGAATGGGCGCGAAGGGTCATTTATGCCTATGCCAAATGGCAAGCTGACGTTGTTGTGGCAGAGACCAATTACGGCGGAAACATGGTAGTGGCGAATATCCGGGCTGTTGACGGCGAAGTTAACGTTCAGGCCAAGACGGCGGCAACCTCAAAACATATCCGCGCCGAGCCGATAGCCAACTTGTATACGCAGGGCCGGGTTCATCATTTCGGAATACACGAACAGTTAGAAGATCAGATGTGCACCTGGGTACCGGGAGAGAAATCACCGGATCGGCTGGATGCAATGGTTTGGGGCATGAGAGAGTTGAGCGAAGGCGAATCACTTGAATGGTATTTTGATTATCTAAAAGGAAAGCGCTAATGGGATTTTTAAAAACCGCTGGAATTAGGCTATATCACGCGGGCCGCGCTCTATTGGGGCG
>DATKVL010000483.1:0-2199 GCA_035530115.1 Dehalococcoidia bacterium
AGTGACTTGTCTTATAGTAGGTACACCGATTTTCATTTCCATGAACATTTTCCTTTCTTTTAAAGTGGGGCGATGGTGGGAATCGAACCCTATCACGGAGGCCACAACTCCGCGGCTTTCACCTCAAGCCTGCCAACGCCATAAATTGGCGGCCCAACTGGGATTCGAACCCGGACTAAGAGATTCAAAGTCTCTCGTGCTTCCGTTACACTATTGGGCTATATTTTTGATAACTCTAATGCTTGTTTTAAAATTGCGGCAACTGCAAAATTTGTTCTATTTTCCATAGGGATACCAACCCAATCGAAGAAGTCGTTGAAAGTTTGTCCCCTATTTTCTAATTCAAGATATTCTAAATATTTGACTGCTAAAGATTCTTCTGCCATTGTCTGTATACCTTTCTTGTTTTTTTCCATGAGCTGTCATAATAACGATCTGCTCTGTGATAATCATTGTATGGATCAGGAAGATTTAAAGGACTTCTTTTTGCCCGTCCATAACCTTCGCTGTTGAACCATTGTCTTTTTTCGTTAATTGTTCTGGGTTTTTTATACCAAGCTTTAAAATAACTACCACTGCTTTTGTGAATACCCGGAACTGGTTCAAAACGGTAGCGAAAAGGAACAGCAACCATTTCTTTCCATCCCAAACACCATGAGTATTTGTAAACAATATCTCCGTTTTTCATTTGATACCTCCTTAGAATTTAATCTAAGTGAAAGTATCTAATTCATATATAGTCATTCGTTCTCCTTTCTTTTTATTTGGTCCGCCAGGACGGAGTCGAACCGCCAAAGAATTAACGGGGCGTTTACAGCGCCTTGGGTTCACCACTTACCCTATTGGCTGACGGATGAAATTGTTTGGAGTGAAGTACTGAGGTCGACGTTCTTTTGAACTGGGCCTGTAGCTCAACCGAACCTTGAAGGAGGTGATTGAAGTTCAATTACTAGCCTCCTGTTTCGTTCACTCCAAAATTGGTAGCGGAGGTGGGATTTGAACCCACGGTCTCAAGGATATGAACCTCGCAAGATAGTCCAGGCTTCTCTACTCCGCATCATTTATTATTTTTATCTTTTATATTTATTATATCAAACAACAATTACTTTGTAAACCTTTCAAAATATGGTGGGTCGCCAGGGAATCGAACCCTGATCTACTGGTTAAAAGCCAGTTGTTCTCTAACCGTTGAACTAACAACCCAAATTTGTTTATAATCCCGTTCTTCTTCTATTCTTTTCCCATTCCATGAACTCTAAAACTTCTCTTTCAACATCATCGTTTTCAAATTCTATTTTATCAATACCACCGACAGTTGTAAACACATCTGGTAACATCCAATTTGTTAGTGATATTTGCACTGTGATGTTAAGTTTGGTGTCAAATAAACTATATTCTATTTTATCACCAAAGACATGTTTTACTATTTTCCATCGTTTCATAATTTTTCCTTTTTAAATTTGGTGGCCCGGAGGAGAATTGAACTCCCTGCTACCAAGGGCTTCAACCTTGAGCTCTACCGGTGAGCTACACGAGCCATACTTTTGGTGGAGGCGGAGAGAATCGAACTCTCACTTTCAGATTGCAAAACTGATGTGCTCCCGTTGACACCACGTCCCCATTATTTATTTCTATGACAGTCTGAGCATTCTGATTCGTCCCAACCGTCACGGGATTCTTTATCTATCCAACATTCATCACAGACCACTTTTCCACATTCACAGTATATTAAGTAATCTTCACTACCTACGTCTTTGTCACAAATGTCGCATATCCATAACATATTATCATAACAATCATCGCAAATTCTTTCTTCACTTTCTTTACCACATTTTTCACATTTCATGTTATTGTTCCTTTCTTTTAAGGTGGCAGGCCCAAGAAGATTCGAACTCCTATTAACTGGGTTGGAGCCAGTCGTGTTTGCCATTTACACTATGAACCCGCAAAATTTGGCTGCCGAGGTAGGGATCGAACCTACGACCAAGAAGTTAACAGCTTCCTGCTCTGCCACTGAGCTACACGGCATTATAACTTGGTGCTTCGACGGGGAATCGAACCCCGCTCGCAAGGTTGAAAGCCTTGTATCCTTACCGATAGACGACCGAAGCAAATTTTTATGGAGCCGGTAACAGGAATCGAACCCGTGCTTTCTTCATTACAAGTGAAGCGCTTTACCAACTAAGCTATACCGGCTAA
>DATKVL010000484.1:0-1795 GCA_035530115.1 Dehalococcoidia bacterium
TTTGGTCAATATTTTTTGCCGTCGCCACATCATTATAAATAGTAACATATTATCTGTTATCGTGCGGGTTGATGTTTAGCCGGAAATTGTTTACCTATATATAATAAGGTAGGGGCGGACTGTTTACCTATGTAAACGAAAATTCCCCCTAAAATAAAAAAAGCCCCGCGGTCGATACCGACTATTGCCGATATGTCGCACGGGGCGTGTCTTAAATGGAAGGGCGTCCCCTTCCTCTTTTAGTTATACCCGACATTACTGCGCGGTAACATCGGGGAGTCTATTTGAGATAGTCGTAATTTTATTGATACTTTCTCGCCACCTCAGCCAATGCCTCCGCAATCGCCCAGTTGATCGCGGCCGGCCGGTATGACTCCAACAGGTCTCGCTTCACGAACACTTTTTTATCCGTCAATTGCTCCCTCCACCACTGCGGTTCCTTTCGCCAGTTGGATATCCACGTCCTGAACTTCAGCGTCTCGAGCGGAAAGTATCCGTACCGTAACGGGAATCCTTTCTCCGCCGCCCTACTCAGCGCATACTCCAACATCTCGACATACTGCTCCTTGTTCGGAGCGCGCCACAGTATCCGGCCATTGAGTTTAATGGCGAATCCCTTACACAGGTATGCGAGTGTACCCGCCATACCGTCACCACTGCGCTTTTCTCCGGCCTGTCTCCATGTGGGGGAATTCAGCACGATATCATAATCCCCCTGCTTCAGGTTTCCTATAAGTACACATCCATGTACCTCGGGGACAATCTGAGGTTTTCCGTTTTTGAGAAATTCCGGGCCTCCGAGATATCGGTCACACTTCGGACATTTATGCTTCGCACAGAACGGGGCTTTCGCATATTCATTATGGACGTCAACATAGATGTATTTAACCGGCAAGAGATCCTGTATCCCACGATATACATCGCGGTGCCAGTCGTGTACCATGTGGCCGGTGGCGTCTGATCCGTCATGTGGGGGTTCATTAAGCAGTCGGAGCGGCGCGTTGGCGCCAAGGATGTTGTGACGGAGAATGAGCATCCGGCGGTAAAATGTGATCTGGACTTCAATTGCTCTGGGTGAGTACATCCCGCCGATGGAGGCAAAAATCCAGTCGTTGTATCGGGCCATGAATCCGCAGTCAATCGGTTCGATGATCTGCGCCGGGTGATACTCTCCGTTCACGTCTATCCCGGTTTCCTTAATGAGTTTGTACCACTGAGTGAGCCCCTCCCACCACTTGTCACATGGCTGGTCAAACTGAACTTGGAGCGTACCATCCACCTTTTTCCGCATCCATGGAATCATGGGCGCGAAATGAGCGTTACACATCATAAAATATGAGATAGCCGAATACCCGAGGTCGCGGGTTCGCTTTAGCGTGAGGCGGGCCCACTTGATCGCGTATGGGCGCGTGAGCGGAAACCACCAGATGAACATGAACCATAGAAACATGCCGAGATAGTCGGCGTGGAGTGATTTTATTTTAGGTGTCATAATATTTCCTTTAATATGCCGGACAGGGCATATTGTTGACATATGCGTCAACTGTGTGAGTTATTTAGTGGGCGGCGGTTCGGGATTGTCGGGCGGCGGTTCGGGTGGGACGGGTGGGATTTCTTTCTTTTGGAACTCTGTCATATCCTCCGACAATACCCATTCCGCGCGGTTTTTGATCCCCTGTTCATCGGCGATAAGGTTTATTGCGTCATTGACCATGTTCCCCATTTGCCGAGCTATTTCTTGGGCTTCCAGTACCCGAGACCGGCGCGCCTCCAAAAGAAGTATTTGCGATTTTTG
>DATKVL010000485.1:0-1518 GCA_035530115.1 Dehalococcoidia bacterium
AATATGTCGAGGTGCGACTAAAGCATGATGACGGTAGGATCCAGCCGGTATTTATTAAGAAAGTTGGCCTGGGAGCCGTCGACAAAAAAGACAGTCTCCTGTTGGGTACGGAAGTGTTGAAATGGAGACCGGTACAATGATTGAACATCAAGGCACCATAGACCGAATTTACGCCGGATTCAAGGCGGTCTACGGGTATCCGCAGGGGAAATGTGGGCAGATTGCCGAAAAAATACAGAAAGAAATCGGCGGTGAAATAGTCGCTGGACTCCTGGTGTTTATCACCGGTGAGCGAGAACACTGGTGGGTTGAGAAAGACGGCGAAACCATCGACCCAATGAGTGACGAATTGATGGAAACTGATCCACATTATCACCGCGAGGTTCACCGTGACACAACAAAGAGGTACTGGCACAATGAAAAAATATGAAAATTTAACAAGTGGCGAAAAAGAAGAAATAAAAATAACAGTATGCGCGAGTTGTTACACGGCAGCATGTTGGCATGGCAAGCTTTACTGTGATAAGTATGAGCATTCCGACATTGTGGCAGTTCCCATATATTACCTTGAACGGTATAACGCCGAGCACCACGATTATTGGGGTAATGATATACGGACGCACTTTGAGATGTTGGCGCTTGAAGATAGACGGGCCGTGCAACTATTTGAACTTACTGGGATTTAAAAAAGGAGTAAAATGTGAATGATTCGAGATTCAAAACATTGCGGCATATCGAGACCGTTAGAAACTATATGAATGCGATAATTTGCGAATTAATGAAACGACAAGAGCAGCACGACCAAAGCAAACTGCAATCACCGGAAGTAGAATGCTTCGATAAATATACCCCTCTCCTTAGGGGTATAACTTATGGGAGCGATGAGTATAAGTAAATTATGGAAGAAATGAGACCAGCGATAACACACCATAATCAAAAAAATCGGCACCATCCGGAATTTCACGGTGATGGAATTAGCGGAATGAATCTGATCGATCTGATCGAAATGATGTGCGACTGGAAGGCTGCAGGCATGAGACATGCCGACGGCAACCTATTCAAGAGCTTGCTTGTTAACAAGGAGAGATTTGGCATATCAGATCAACTTTATGAAATATTATATAATACGGCCGTTTACCTTGATGGGGCCGAAGTTTTTCATAAAGCGGAGGAAAGCTAAAATGGGTAACGAATTCGTCGGCCTGCCTGAAGGTGAGCCAAAAATACCCGGTGAAACTGAAAGTGAATACAGTATCCCGCCTACAATAGAGCAGCACATATGCGAAATGATATTGTTGAGCGATGCTGTGACCGACCTGGAAACAAAGTACCCTGGTACTGGGATAAACCATGCCACCGAAATAAATTTCTTCATGGAGCGCGGGGTTTGCCTGGAAAATGCTATCGTTGTACACCAAGGTGCAATGTTCAAGAAATTCGGATATTGAAAATGAAAATTAAAGTATTGATAGATGACAGAATGTATCAAGCGGACATTAATGAAGAGAACAATTCTTG
>DATKVL010000486.1:0-1721 GCA_035530115.1 Dehalococcoidia bacterium
GCGGGAGAATTGGCATCACCAATACTAGATCCAAACGTGGTATTCCGTCTCACAAATAAAACAGTTTTAGAAGAGCTTTCTAAATACGCAGCAAGAATGGTTACAAATGTGAATGATGGAACAAAATATTACCTTCGCAGAATGCTTGTAAGTGGAATTCGGCAAGGGCTAACCCAGGAAGATATAATTGCAAGAATACGTGCAGGGGTTGACATAAAAGAAATATTAGATGATAATGTATTTATGCAACGGGTTTCTGAGACTGTAAAATCCCAAATAAGGGGATTGACAGAGACTAGAATTAGAAGCATCGTTTCATTTGAGATTAGATCTGCTGAATCGAAAGCCTGGCTGAAGCAGTTCAAAGCAATGGGACTGATTCAGAAGCGATGGGAACATTATGGAAGTGATATTCCATGCGAAGTGTGTCAGGCAAATATGGATGTAGGAGATGTTCCTTTAGATTATAAATTTGAAAGTGTGTTTGGGCCAACAGAGGCTCCTCTTGCACATCCACATGGACATTGTGGTATAACTTATAACGAAGAGGAACTAAAACAATTAATCAGAGATGGAAAGTTTACAATTTGGACAGGAGAATAAAATGGCTATTACTACCCCGAAAGTTATAAAAGAAGCAGGAACAGAAGAGGTTTATGAATCACGAGTAAAAATTGTTCAGCGTGATCTTGCCTTGACCTGGCCTAGCAGCGATAAGCTTGCTGAAAATCCCGTTGTTTTTGAGGATTATCTTACTGTTCTTTTGAATGCTGGCTGGATAGTTACGGATACTCAAATTGGGACGCGCCGTTCAATTGGTGATATGGCGAATGAATTTGTGATTCCTATACTGTTTATTTTGACTCGATGATCGAGTTTATCGCTTATGCGATAACAGGAAAACTCCTCATGTTTATGTTGAGGAAGTTTCCGCCCACAAACATAATTGCCAAAAAATTACATCTTACAACATTAATAGAATGTAATCTCTGTTTAGGATTTTGGGCATACCTAATCCTGCTGATATGGTTCAAAGTAAGTATCTTCCCGATATATTACCCAGGACTATCAGAGATTACCACAGCAGCATTTACGTCATTTGTGATGTGGTTGTTGGTGATTGGTTGGTTTGAGGTGTTTGGGATTGTCGAGGTGACTTGATATGGAGATTGATAAAGTAGACATTAATAGTTCAGTGGCAGAGATGTCTTTGTATATTTCCAAAGCATCATTTGACAAGAAAACTCAAGAGATGCGCTGGTTTGCGGTTGCTTCTGATACTGATCGTGATGATTACGATGAAAAAATGTCTATTGAGCTTTACAATGATTTCATTCGTAGAGCGGTAGAAGAGGAAGCCCCTCCAGAGGAATTGTGTACTGATGCCTGGTGTGGGGGAATGCCTTATTTATCATTATCTCATTATCCCGATTTGAATGGAAAGGGGTTGGCTGGACCAACCCAGGGCTTATACGTTGATGGGAAGCTGTTAAAAGCTAAGGGAGTATTTGCGGACACTAAACTTGGCAGAGCTTGTTTCAAATCAATATGTGATGATTTATATTCAGAAGAGAAAAGCAATAAAGAGAAAATAAGAATATCAATAGGTTTTATTGATTGGGCGCACTATCATGGGGATTTTAAATTTGAAAGGAAAAATCTCACTGATAGATGTCCAATGTGCGCTCTTGGTGTTGGAGACAGAACATTTGCAAAAGGGC
>DATKVL010000487.1:0-14821 GCA_035530115.1 Dehalococcoidia bacterium
GTGGAATCAATCAAGGGCAGCGATTTCTGCCTGCTGGTGACTGAGCCGACACCCTTCGGCCTTAATGACCTTATCCTGGCAGTGGAGACAGCGAAGGAGCTTGAAGTCTCCTGCGGCGTGGTTATTAACCGTGTCGGGGTAGGTGATAGAAAAGTAGAAGAATACTGCCTGAGAGAGGGTATACCAGTTCTACTTACCATTCCTCTTGATACCGAAATTGCCCGACTTAATTCCCGGGGAATAACACTGATTGAGGGTATGCCGCAGTGGAAGGAAAGCTTCATAGGGCTTTTTGACCGGATTCGGGAGATAATGAATGCAAGAAGTGGTTGTCTTAAGCGGTAAAGGAGGCACCGGAAAGACCAGTATCGTCGGCTCTTTCGCCGCTCTGGCGAAGAGCAAGGTACTGGTTGACTGCGATGTAGATGCCGCTACTCTTCATATCTTGCTTCAGCCGGCCATCCAGGAGAAGCATGAGTTCTGGAGCGGGCAGGTCGCTTTTATTGATGAGGAAAAGTGTACTCAATGTGGACTGTGCCAGGAACAGTGCCGATTCGCAGCGATAAAGGACTTCAATGTTGATGCTGTCTCCTGTGAGGGCTGCGGCTTCTGTTCCCACATATGCCCGGCTGAAGCTATTATCATGAAGGAAAATATGGCTGGGCACTGGTTTATCTCCAATACCAGGTATGGCTCTCTGGTTCATGCCCGGCTGGGAATTGCCCAAGAGAACTCGGGCAAGCTGGTGGCACTGGTCAAGCAGCAGGCAAGACAGATGGCAGACAAGAATGGAGCCGATTATATTATCAGTGACGGTCCGCCGGGCATCGGCTGCCCAGTCATCTCATCTCTATCCGGAGCAAACTTGGCTCTTCTGGTTACCGAGCCGACGCTATCAGGTATCCATGACCTAGAGCGAGTTCTCGGCGTCTGTCAACACTTTGGCGTCCCAGCTCTGGTGTGCATCAATAAGTACGACATTAATGAAGACAACACCCATCAGATTGAGCGCTACTGTCTCAGTCAGGGAGTAGAGGTAGCTGCGAGGATTCCATTTGATAATACAGTGACTAAAGCAATGGTAGCGGGCTTGCCGGTTGTGGAATATAGCCGAAACGGTGTGTCGCACCAGATAGAAGCACTGTGGGAGCTAGTATTAAAATCGCTCGCAAAGTGAGGAGGGAAGATGCCTATTTACGACTTTAGATGTCAGGAATGCGGAAAGGTTTCCGAGTTCTTATTGTCCAGTTCATCGGATAGCAGGACGTTAGACTGCCCTGGCTGTGGCAGTCAGCACTTGGAAAGACTGATATCCGCCCCCAGTTTGTTGAGAGACAAGGCTAATGCTCCAGGTACTACTTGCTGTGGCCGGACCGAACGGTGTGAGACGCCACCTTGCTCCACCGGCGAAGAATGCCACAGGCATTAAGGAGGTGATGTTATGCAAGACCTGATTAAGGAGTTTATGGCTCAAAAGAGATTTGCTGTAGTTGGTGCCACTGACAATCCTGAGAAGTATGGTCATCAGATATTCAAGAATCTGAAAAACCGAGGCTATGAGGTCTATCCGGTAAACCCCAAGCTCAAGGAGCTTGAGGGAACAAGCTGTTACGCCAGCCTCGCCGATATTCCGATTAAGGTGGATGTTGTTGACTTTGTCGTGCCACCCGGCGTGACTGAGGAAATTCTCAAGGAATGCAAAGATCTAGGACTGAGCCGCATCTGGCTACAGCTTGGCTCAGAAAGCGAAGCGGCCATAGCCTTTTGCCGCAAGAATAGCCTGAAGGTCGTGCACGATGTCTGTGTGATGTTGAACTAAAGGGAGCCAGGATGGAGTCATTTGACCTTGAGCCCAGATATTCAAACGATGAAATACCCGGCAAATGCATTAAATGCCTGGCGGAGCAGGAACTATATAATTGCCTGAGGAGGCTCCTGAGAGGGGAGAACGAGAATAAGGAGGTGCAGCAGAGGTATGAGATGCTGCTAGCCTTTCTCAAATCTCCTGAGTCACAGAAACTACGTGATGAATCTGAAAAATATCTTGCCGAAGGAAGGAAAGTTACGCTCAGACTGTCCTTCGCCGACGGCAAACCAAAATATGAGCTAAATATAGGTTAGGAGGTACAGAACTAATGAAGATTGCTGCTATAAGTGAAGACGGAACTACCATCAGCCAGCATTTCGGCCGCGCACCGTATTACCTGGTGATAACGGTAGAAGATGGCAAGGTAGTAAGCAAAGAAAAGAGGGATAAGGCAGGGCACCATACCTTCGCCGCCGGCCAGCACCCTGATACAGCACCTGGGGAGCGGCACGGCTATGATGCCGGTGCGCAGTCAAGGCACGCCACTATGGCTCAGAGTATTGATGATTGCCAGGTGCTCATCGCCGGAGGAATGGGTTGGGGTGCTTATGAAAGCCTGAAAAACCGCGGTATTGAGACGATAGTCACCGATGTTGAGAATATTGAGGAAGCGGTAAGGCTTTACCTTGAGGGTAAGCTACCTAACCTTATGGAGCGCTTACATTAAGACACCGCAGCTTTGATTTTGGAGGAAATCTATGCCAACACAAAATATCTATGAGCCGGTAGATACTTTTATCGCTGCAGTCTACCTGATTCGCTATTAAGGAGGGCAAGAATACAATGAGAAAGATAACCATAGACCCCGTCACCCGACTGGAAGGTCACGGCAAAATAACAATCTTCGTCAATGATGCTGGCGAGGTGGAAAACAGCTACTTCCAAGTCCCGGAACTAAGAGGTTTCGAGAAGTTTGTCGAAGGGCGTCCGGCTGAAGACATGCCCCAGATAACCCAGAGAATCTGCGGTGTGTGCCCTGAAGCTCATCACCTGGCATCAAGTAAGGCGCTAGACGACTTGTTCCATGTTGATCCTCCAGTCCCAGCTAAGAAACTTCGCGAGCTTCTGTACAGTGCTTTCTATGTTACTGACCACACTACCCATTTCTATATCCTTGCCGGTCCAGACTTCGTTATGGGTCCTGAGGCTCCAGTAGCCGAGCGCAATATTTTTGGAGTTATTGCCAAAGTAGGCTTGGAACTGGGCGGAGCGGTAATTAAGACCCGCATGCAAAACCACCATATTATCCAGATGCTGGGTGGTAGAGCGGTGCATCCTTGCTTTGGATTGCCGGGTGGTATCAGTAAGGGACTTAATGAAGAGGAAAGAAAAGAGGTGGAACAAATAGCCAAAGATTCTATCGAATTTGCCAAACTCTCGCTGAAAGTCTTTGATGATATTGTCCTTAAGAACAAAGAGTATGTGGATATGATTCTGAGTGACGCATACACTCATCGCACTTATTACATGGGTCTGGTTGATGAAAACAACAAGGTTAACTTCTATGATGGTAAAGTGAGGGTAGTTGACCCAGAAGGCAAGGAGTTCGCTAAGTATCTACCCCGTGAGTATCTTAACCACGTTGCTGAACACGTCGAGCCATGGACTTATGTTAAATTCCCCTTCCTCAAGAATGTTGGGTGGAAAGGGTTTGTTGATGGCAAGGATAGTGGCGTATTTCGGGTGGCTCCCCTGGCTCGACTAAATGCTGCTGATGGCATGGCCACCCCGCTAGCTCAGGAAGCCTACGAAAAGATGTATTCCACCCTCGGTGGCAAGCCAGTCCATCATACCCTAGCCATGCACTGGGCCCGCCTGGTTGAGATTCTCTACGCGGCCGAGAGGTTGCTGGAACTCAGCCGAGACCCCGAAATTACCAGCCCCAACATACGTACTATTCCTACAGCTACCCCAGATGAGGGTGTCGGTATTGTGGAGGCCCCCCGAGGTACTTTAACTCATCACTATATTACTGACGAAAAGGGAGTGATCAGGAAAGCCAACTTGATTGTGGGTACCGCGAATAATATCGCTGCAATCAATATGTCCGTTAAGAAGGCAGCTATGGCTATCATTAAGCCGGGTAAAGAGATAACTGAAGGGCTGCTTAACCGCATTGAAATGGCGTGGCGCCCCTACGACCTCTGTCTTGCCTGCGCTAGCCACACTTTGTCCGGACGCTCGCCTATATCTATAGATATCTATAATAGCAAAGGAATATTGATTAAGAGCCTGAAAGAGCCATAACATTGAGCCGGTGGTCACCGATGTGGAGAATATTGAGGAAGCAGTCCAGTTCTACCTGGTGGGAAGGCTTCACAACGTGATGGAGAGACTACACTGAGGTAGTATTGAAATCCCAAATCCATTAGGAGACAAAACAATGCTTTATAGTTTTAGAAATAGAGAGCCAAGAATTGGAAAGGAGACCTACGTGAGTGAGCATGCTTTGCTCATTGGTGATGTAAGAATAGGCGACAATTGTTATATAGGCCACGGGGCAATATTAAGGGGAGATTATGGGAGCATTGAGATTGAGTCAGGCACTGCTGTGGAAGAGGGCATGGTGATGCATGCTCCTCCAGACGGTATATGCCGAGTTGGAAAGAAGGTTACTATTGGACATGGAGCTATAATTCATGCCAGCTCCATTGGGGATTTTGCCGCAATTGGAATGGGGTCAGTAGTAAGTATCTATGCTGTGGTTGGCGAAGAAACGATCATTGCTGAAGGTTCCATTGTGAAACTCAGACAGAGGATACCATCAGGTGTTGTTGCTGGTGGTAGTCCCGCTAAGGTATTAAGAAAGATAACAGACGAAGATAAGAGGTTTTGGGGCTACGGCAAGCAGCTTTACATAGATCTTGCCAAAGAGTATGTCCAGAATGGAATGCAAAGGGTAAATTCTGCAAATGAGCCGACATCGCAGTGAACAAAAGGGTGCAAGGAGGAATCCATGCCAAATGAAGAACAGGTAAGAGAAAGTCTTGACAGGATACCGGTTCCCGGTGTTATGCGCAGTCTGGTCAAGATGAATTTAGTCCGGGAAGTCAGGATTGCTGACCAGAAGGTTGATGTCACGCTTGCCTCAGCCGCTCTGTCACTGGAGAACCAAGAGTGGCTCAAAGACAAGACTAGTGACGTCATCCAGAAGCTGGAGGGGGTTGAGGAAGCAAGCGTCAGCTTTGTGGACAGCAAGCCGAAGGACATAAACGAGATAAGGCATGTCATCGCCATAATGAGCGGCAAAGGTGGCGTGGGCAAATCGCTGGTAGCCAGCCTTACCGCCATTGCCTTGAAGCGCCAGGGATACGAGGTCGGTATTCTGGATGCCGATATCACCGGCCCCAGCATCCCAAAGATGTTCGGTATCAACACCCGACCTGCCGGCAGTGACAGCGGGATTCTACCGGTATCTTCCAGGTCAGGTATTGAACTCATGTCTATCAATCTACTGTTGCCCAGCGAGGATGATGCTGTTATTTGGCGTGGACCACTTATTGGTAAAGCTATCACCCAGTTCTGGGAAGAGACGCTATGGGGAAAACTGGATTATCTGGTAGTTGACCTGCCGCCGGGCACGGCTGATGCTCCTCTTACTGTGATGCAGACGCTGCCCCTAACCGGGATAATCATCGTCTTTACCCCTCAAGCCCTGACGACGATGGTTGTGAGGAAAGCAATAAATATGGCTCGGCAGATGAGCAAACCGATTCTCGGGGTGGTGGAGAATATGAGCTATCTCTACATGCCTGAGATAGACAGGAAGATTGAACTATTCGGCAAGAGCCGTGGAGAGGAGATGGCAAAAGCTGCTCATGCACCGCTTCTGGGTCAGCTACCCATAGACCCGGCTCTGGCTAAGCTCTGCGATGAGGGCAATATCGAGCGCTATGATGCCGAGATTATAGCCAAGCTGGGAGAGTCTCTGTCACAGGTAACATTAGCAAAGACATCTTCTGGGAGCGACAGACATGATTGAGCTTACTGAAAGGCCGATTTCCCCACAAAAGGTAATAGATAAGGTTAAAAGTGACAGTAGTGGCTGTGTGGTCACCTACATTGGCCTAATTCGTAACTACTCTCAAGGCAGGGCAGTTCTTTCTGTAGAGTATCAGGATTACGAAGGAAATGCCGGGAACAAGTTGCAGGAAATTGCCAGGGAAGCTGAGCAAAGATGGCAAATAGATGGCATAGCCATAACACACCGGGTTGGTAAGCTGAAGGTTGGTGAGATTAATCTGGTTGTTGCCGTAGCCTCATCCCACCGCAGCGAGGGCTTCGCTGCCTGCCAATATGTGATTGACCAGTTCAAGGAGAGGTTGCCCACGAAGAAAACGGAAACCTACCAGGATGGCGAAGTCTGTATTGAGGAATAAGATGTGTAATGCTGAGAGCTTCTCAAAAACCAGTTTTGAAGCTCCTGTATCCTGAATTAAGTTCAGGACTAAACGGAGGTAACTAGATGACAGAAACCTGGGATGAGTTACAAGAAGAGGTAAACGCCGAGATGCAGAAAATCTATTCCGAGACAGTTATTGACCACGCCATGAATCCCAGAAATGTGGGGAGTATGGAGAATGCTAATGGCTTTGCCCGTATTACCGGTCCCTGTGGGGACACCATGGAAATCTGGCTCAGGGTGAGGAATGATAGCATTGTTGAAGCCTCCTTCATGACCGATGGCTGTGGCACGAGTATCGCCGCCGGGAGCATGGTCACCGAGCTGGCTAAGGGCAAAAATGCCACTCAGGCTCTAAAGGTTAGCCAGCAGGACGTTTTGAGTGCCCTGGGTGGACTGCCTGAGGAGAGCCAGCACTGTGCTCTTCTGGCAGCTAATACATTGAAGGAGGCAATAAAGGATCATCTAGTCCTTAAGAATGAACCGTGGAAGAGAGCCTATAAAAAATACTGAATCGAGGTTAAGACAGAGTGGGGTCAATTGTCTACGGGCCAGTGCCATCGTGGCGGCTTGGTAGGTCGTTAGGTATAGACCTGCTGTCCACAAAAGGTAAAACCTGCTCCTTTGATTGCATCTATTGTCAACTTGGCAGAACGGTTAATCCTCTAACTGAGCGTAAGCAATTTGTCAGCCTGAGCCAGGTTGCCGCAGATTTGGAGAGGGTAAGGGGCATCTCTGCCGATTATGCCACCTTCTCCGGCGTGGGTGAGCCAACCCTAGCTTCTAACCTTGGAGAGGCAATCAGACTGGTAAAGTCCGTCTTGAAGCTAGCAGTGGCAGTTCTCACTAATTCGTCCTTGATGCCTAGAGAAGATGTGCGCCGCGAGCTGACTTTAGCTGATGTAGTAGTAGCCAAAATTGATGCTCCTAATGAAGAATTATTTCGCCAAATCAACCGTCCTTACCTACAGTGCACTTTTGGTGAAATAATCCGTGCTATCAAGCTTTTCAGAGGAGAGTATCAGGGAAAACTGGCTCTCCAAATGATGTTCATCGAGGCAAACAGGGGCTGTGCCCCAGAGATGGCAAGAATAGCTGAACGAATTTCGCCCGACGAGGTGCAGATTAACACCCCGCTGCGCTCTTGTGCCGTTCAACCTTTAACTCCTGAAGATATTAGCGCTATACAGCGGGAATTTTCCAAGCTGGGGAGGGTGGTGACAGTATATGAAGCATCCAGGCCTCAAGTTGTTCCGCTAGACCTGAAAGAGACGCTGCAACGCAGGCCTGAATCTTAGAAAGGAGAGCAAAAATATGGAAGTTCGCATAACTACGCTCAGTGAAAATACAGCAAACTTCGGCTTTCTTGCCGAGTGGGGGCTCAGCATTTTGGTTGAGGCGGATGGATTGAGGATTCTCATGGACACCGGACTGAGCTTCTCAGCAGTGCATAATGCCCAGTTAATGGGAATAGACCTCGCTACAATCGACAGAATAGTCCTCAGTCATGGCCATGCCGACCACACTGGAGGGCTGCGAGAGGTGCTGAGAAGGAGGGGTGAGGTGGAAGTAATCGCACACCCGGACATCTGGGCTCTTAAGTATGCGCGTCGCGATGGAGAAACAGAAGAGCAGTATATTGGAATACCCTTCTCACGGGAGGAACTGGAGAGCCTGGGTGCACATTTCAACCTGGTGAGGGAGCCGTTCCGCATTACCGACCGTATCATGACCACCGGGGAAATTCCAATGCTCTCAAGCTATGAAGAGATTGAAAATAACCTCTTCGTCAAAGAAGGTGACATGCTCCAACCAGACAGGCTGGCTGATGACCTGGCTCTGGTCATTGACATTGACTTTGGTCTGATAGTTATTCTGGGCTGTGCTCATAGAGGTATAATCAATACCCTGCGGCATGCTCAGAATTTGACCGGTAAAGAACTGGTGTATGCCGCCATTGGTGGCACCCACCTCTTCCGGGCATCGGATGAACGTATCGAGCAAACCATAGCCGACCTCAAGGAAATTGGAATCCAGAGGCTGGGTGTTTCCCATTGTACGGGCTTCCATGCCTCTGCACGACTGGCTCAGGAGTTTGAAGGTATTTTCTTCCTGAATAATGCCGGTACTCGGCTTACATTGCCATAGCCGGCTTGCCTTACCTTATGATTTCAAAAGGCTTCGGACGGAGTCTGAGCACTACCTTATTGCTAAATCCGAATTAACAAATTCTCAACAAATCAGAAACTTCGAATTCCCTAAGTTTATGGTTTAGAGCCTGGGATTTCAAACTTTTTGTTTGTATAGTACCAAAGCTTCCTCCACCTTAAAAGGTGTCATTTTAGGATAGATTTTATCCTTTATTACCATCACGGGAGACAGCATGCAGCACCCAATACAAGCGACCCTTTCCAAGCTAAAGTTACCATCCTCGGCAGTCTCGCCTACTTTGATATCTAACTCACGCTCTAAGGCCTCCAAAATAAGTCTACCCCCCGCTAAATGACAGGCAGTCCCCATACAAACCACAGTGTGGTATTTTCCTAACGGAACAAAGCGAAACTGATTATAGAAGGTAGCAACCCCCCAAACCTCAACCTCTGGCATCTCCAAGAAGCCAGCAATTTTTTGCATCGCTTCCTTGGGGAGATACCCCAGGCTTGTCTGCACTTCTTGCAATAGTGGGATTAAGTTTTTCTTCTCTTTTTTATGTGAGCTTAAAATCTCAGCTACTGCTTGGCTAGCTTGCTCCTCTGTAATCATCCTTTAAGTTGCTTAGCAAGTCCAGGCAAGAAAGCTCCAATTCCGGTCGTTTCCCGGGGACCGATTATTATCTCCCACTTAAGGTTCAGAGCATCTTCAAGCTCACCTTTGATTCTGGCCACTTTCCCTGGGATGACTAGCTTTCTATGTTTAACCTTATCTTCGATGCCACATTTCTTGATAAATGTTCCTATGGAATCGCCGCTAAACTTACCTGCTGCCCAGGCAGTGAGGACACCAAGTCCTTCCGAGTCCTTAACACAAATGTAGGCGGGAACCTTGGTAGCCTCAACAGCCGATGAGACAAGGAAATAGGTCAAAGCCCAGTTTGAAGTGACAAGGACCGGGGAGGATTCATCGGGTTCTCCCACTTCGTAATACTTCTCCTCTACTGCCATGGGAAAACGAGGATCGGTATAGATGTTAAGCCGTTGAACTAAAAGAGGAAGCAGGGAATGCTGGTCGAAATCAGAAAAGACAATAATGCCAGCCCATTTATTTATAAATGCCGAGCCCACTAGCATTTCCTTCAGCCCATCTTTGGCCATGAAGCAAGGAAAGGCAATAGTGGGATAGCCAAGAGGCCTGAAACCTTGCTTTAGCGCTGCCTTCCTGATAAAAGTCTGGTCTCTTATTGCCTCCAGCAAATTTTTAGAACCCGGGTCTAAGACCAGTTCCTCAATTCCAGCATCTTTTAACTTAATAGTTAGAGGGACAAGTTCTTCAATACTCCCTCCACGAAGGCCAACCGGAGTAAGATTCGCTTTAATCTTTGGAATGGCCTCATCAATGTTTTCCTTCGTTATGGGGTAAAGAAGTGGATGCCTATCTGCACATATATCCCGTGCCGCAAATAAAACGTCCATGTCTTCTGAGATTAAGACCATGCCCAGGTCTGTTGAATCATAAACTTTCTTCACCAAAGCCAGAAACTTGCTTTCGTCCCCTGATGCAAAATAAAGTGCTAAAAGATTTGCATTTAGGTTTACCCCGACCCAGGGGAACTGCAACTCCTTTATCTTCTTTATTTTCTCCTCGATTTTGGCATTGTCCTCTTTGTCTGAGATAAGGAGGGTAATGCCTGGTGAATGGACAAATGTCTTCTCGTGCCGATATATCACTTCTTCGTTCCCGATTTTGACGGTGTTCTCCCCAGAGCCTATGGTAACAAGCTTTATCGGCGGCGCCAGAAGATCCAGCAGCTTGGCTTTCACCTCCTCGGAGAGGTAAGGGCATTTGTCCACACTGGCTCCACCCGACGCCAGTTTCATGGCAAAAGCAAAACAAGTAGGAAAGCCACAGTCCTTACACGGTCTCTTTCCGGGAAGCATCTTTACAATCTCAGAACCTGCAATTGGCATAACAAACCTCCTCAATTAAAGCTGAGATAGGATTATAAATTTCACCTTTTAGTTCTTGTATTTATGTTGGAAGCTCTACTTCCCCTTTTATCCAAGGATGCCCCACTTTTTCTAAGAACTCTAGAAGCTCATCCACGTTCTTAACATCTTCCTCTGTGGCTATTTTATCGTAGAGTTCTTTCTTTTGCAGGACCTCTTTAAACCTTTCCTTTAACTCCTTGGGCATCCACACTATCCTGGCCAGACCACCATCCGCCTGGATGAATTTGGAAGACCTTAGTTGCTCCAGTCCAGTTCCTAATCTTCCTTCTATTTGTTTACCCCCAGAAGTTTCACCAGCCATGTGGGAAAATGTTTCTCCAACTACAGTTTCGCCCTTGAACTCTCTGTGCACTACTCCAAAGGCATCCGCTTCAGGAATGTAATATACAATTGCTTCGAAACAGCCACAAGATGTATGGGGGTGCTCAAATGCACTATAGAGATAAACTCTATCGTAGTTTCCCAGGGACTTTTCAGCTTCAATTGCATTCGCTCCTGAATATTCACCTTTTATAGCATCTATAAGCTCCCCCTTTGGTATGGCAAATATGGGGCCATCAGGGTCAATCTTGGCAGCAGCTCTGCCGTCAAACCAGTTTATCGCTCCACAGTTGGCAATTCTATTTGGAGTTATGATAGAGATATGGGTTGGGGCGAAGCTCTGGCATAGAACACAGCCGTAGAAAGTATCCACATCCTCATCATTCAAGGTCCTTGCCCGCTCATCCCTGGCGGCATAAACTTCCAAAGCGTGGGGAAGAAGCTCCTCTATCTTTTTTTCATCGGTGATAATAGTGACTTGGATGCTCTCGATGATTGGCATCTCTGATGTGTAAAGCAAGATATAAATTTCTCCCAATTCCCGCAGGGAATTAAAGCCTTTTTTATAGCAGTCTTTATTTATCCTCATCCATGTATCCTGCCTTTGATTCATGTGATACCAGCCCTCAATCATGTTAGTGAACATATGAATCCTTCTCTCGATGATTGCTTCGGCATCCTTGTCCAGCTCCCCTCCGGCAACATCTATCAGAACGGCAATAGGATAGCTACCACCGCCTTTCTCTTCATCGTAAGGTTTCAAATCACCTAGGTCCGGGCCGATAATTTCTACTTTCTCATTCTCTATTTCATCAGGACTTTTAACTGTTGCTAATTCAAACTTATGTGCTGCTTTTGGCCCACCGAACTCGATGTACAAGTCTTCCTTTCTTATCACCTCACCTTCATACTGAGGTCCCATATCTGCATGAAATTCGCCTTCCATTTTCCTTTAATCTCCTTTCTTTAAATTGGCTATCAGGCTTTCTAAGAACTCTTGCCACTTCGCATCCTTCTTGAAATTAGGGAGTGAGTAGCTGGCATGGGGGAAGTAATGCTTGCACAGCGTCATGGTCTTTAAATGAGGAGCGAAGTGCTTGAGTGTGGAAAGGCTTTGGTTTCCAAGGTCGCTCCTTATGCCAAAGAGGATCACCAGGTCATGGTTACCTTCTTTTCTAACTCCCTTCCAGTCGGGGTCCTTAAGAGCGTTCGCTATTTCCACGACATCGTAAACGCAATCTGGCTTTACTCCCAACTCCACGATCTTCCCTCTAGTCTGGGCTGTCGCACATATTGGAATGCCAGCCGTTTTAGCTATGTCCAGGGCATATTCCATAAGAATTTTGCCATCAGCCGTAGATGCCAGCAAGAGAGGGCCAACTACAAGAAGTGGCCTTTTGGCTTTCTTAATCAAATCGGCATACTCCACGGGGTCCTCAATCAGCCTGGCCGATTTGATTCCCGTTAAGACATTCACTCTGTGGCGTGGTATTACTGCACTCATTTTCTCCTCCTTTTAACCCGTTTTCCCTGTTACTAGTGTATCACTGCATCCACAGGAATCTTACTGGGGTAAGTACCAATAAAGGTAGGAAGCCCAACAGGCTCTTTGGGCTGCCAGCCAATTTCCTGTAGATACGCCCGCACTTCTTTCTTATATACCAGTGGAATATCGGCATCCCTGCGGACAAAGAGCTGTAAGTCTTCAGGAAGTCCACCTCCTATATACTTCTTATACAGGGATATATAGTGGTTCAGCTTTACGGCTCTTCCTTGGGGTGTATCGTTCTTCCTGATACACAACTTAGCAATCATGGGCATGGCTTTCTCTTTAGTCTCACATACGTAGGCCAAGTGTTCAGGTGAAGGCTCCCCAGTTTCCACAATCTCCTTCTTTCTGGCATCCATGACCCTCCAATCATCTTCTTCTTTCCTGGAGAGGTATAGCCTTCTATATTTAGAGGAGTGAGGGCCCAAAACAACAGGAACACCCAGCCTGTTAAACCCTGTGCCAATGGAAGCCGCCTTTTGGGAGTATGCTCCCCAGGCCACCCCACAGGCACCTACCCGGTTAAGGACGTAATCGGCCATGACCTCGTAGTTGCCTCTCAAGGGAAGAGCAGCAAAGATATTGGCTATTTTTATTGCTGCTCCAGAGATGTGAGCATTGGCAACACAAGAGCCAACGTTTACTACACCGCCGCCTTCAAAGTCGGGAGGGTATTTCTCGTAAACTGTCTTTCCATCGGCATCCTTTTTCATTCCGGCAACCATGGCAGAACAACCTGAAAGAACCACGATATACTTTCTCTTGGCAAATTCATCCACCATGTCGGCGACATCATTTATGTCAGGAAAATTAGAGCAGCCCACAATGGCAACTACTCCGGGGATTGTGCCCAGGGTTATAGGTGCACCGACAGTTCGTATCTCAGTATCCATAATCGGACCACGCCCGGCCCTGCATTTCCAGGTCTCCATGCTTGCTGCTGTCTGCATTATCTTAAAGATAGCAACATTATTGGGACACTCCTGCTCACACTTACCGCAGCCAATACATTGCAGGAATTGCTGCCTTATTAAGTCGAAGTTACCTTTGGCGACCTCAGTTATACCACCTCCAATATTAAAGAGGTTGGGACACACCTGCTCACACATTCTACAGTTGGTGCACTTCTTAGCCAGCTCTATGGCTTTTTCCTCCGTTAACCATTCCTTCTTTCTTTTGGGAGCGATTTCCATGGCAACTCTAACTGCCACCTCGGCCGCCTTGGGGGAGTCCAGGATGGCGAATTGCTCCTTATTATCCACCATTCGCCTTACTATCTCATCTGTATCCATTTCAGTGGCATCCTCAAGTCCATACATAGCCTTGTCCAGGCAGGCGATAACTGCTGAACCTACCTTGAATGCCTCCTGAGGCGTATCTGTTCTGATGCACTGCTCGTCAGTCATTATCACATCGGCAATGCCTGCCCTCATGAAGAAAAGCGCACGGGAAAGAGGACCGACTATTTTGGCTTTGTCCGAATACCTGGTTGTTTCCAGTGCAGTGCAGCACAGGCCGCAGACCTCCACCTGGTCTTCAAGGTTGTGTTCCCTGAGGTAGTCAATTACCACCGTCGAGGTAGCTGGGTTATGCCCTGATACCAGGATCACGGGCTTACTCTTATCTATTGCCCCCCATCCCATATCCACCAATGGTGTATCAGCAACAGAAGTGGGGTAGCCGAACCCGACAATCTGAGCGATGTCAGCCGCCTCCATCCCAACATGGTCCAGCATGCCAGCATGCAGTGCTTTGGACTCATAGTCCAGGGCGCTTCCCTCTTGTCCCGTATGGCAGGAATCAAGAAGATGAGCAATCTCCTTGAATACATACTCTAGAGCTATTTGAAGGTCTCCCAGGGTCTCAGGCTTCAGGCCTACAACTGTCCTTATATTTGGTGCTTCGATATTGATTGACCCGCCTAAATCTATCTTTTTATCCGGACCGTGCTTCTCAATTAGATGCTCTAAAATATGTGATCCATGAGCAGCATGGGCTGAACATCCCATCAAGCATGCGAGAAGTACAAACCTTGCTTGCTGAGTAGCTATATCAATTCCACAAGCTCCCCTCCGACCCTCAGTAAGGTCACATTTACCGTAGGTACAGAAGCAACACAAATCACAGAATGGAGCATAAAATGGCTTATATGTCTTGAGTAGCCGCATATCCCAATTCCTCAGGTCCGAGATCTCTGGCATCGGAGTAGAACCCAAGGGTTCCCAGGGAATCTCTGCTTTTATCTTCTTATGAATCTCTTCTAATTTCCGTGTTATTCCTTTTACTTCTGCCATTCTTCACCTCGCTTCTATCGTTTCCTTTATTAATTTCAAGGTCTCGGGATGCCTTAAGACAAGGATATTTGCCCCAGCCAGTAAAAGCGATAGCGCTGTTATTCCTTCCCAAAGCAATCCTTGTTCCTTGTTTTCCTTAGCCTGTTTTGTTTTCCAGCACTCCGCACCAAGATTGGCAATAATCGGCATCATGGTCATACTGTCTTTGGTGATAACTCCAAT
>DATKVL010000488.1:0-4235 GCA_035530115.1 Dehalococcoidia bacterium
GAGCAGGGTCCTGTTAGCGGGGTTCATGGTTGTCTCCCATAGTTGTACAGGGCTCATCTCCCCCAGCCCTTTGTATCTCTGAATTTCTATTTTGCCTTCTCTTAGTCCTTTAAGCCTTTCTTCCTTTTCCTGGTCAGAGTAAAGCCAGAACTCCTGTTTGCCAGATTTGATGCGATAAAGGGGTGGTTGAGCAATGTAGAGATAGCCCTGGTTAATTAACTCTGTCATATGGCGGTAAAAGAAGGTGAGTAGCAAAGTACGAATATGTGAGCCATCAACATCGGCATCGGTCATGATGATTATTCTGTGGTAGCGAAGTTTAGAGCTATCAAATTGTTCGTCAGCACTTGCTTTTAACGCTGTGACGATGGCTCTTAGCTCTGCATGTTCTAGAATCTTATCTTTGGCAGCCTTTTCTACATTTAGTATTTTGCCTCTCAGAGGGAGAATAGCTTGAAAGCGGCGGTCTCGCCCCTGTTTAGCTGAGCCGCCGGCTGAGTCACCTTCAACCAAGTAAATCTCGCATTTTGCCGGCTCTTTCTCGGAACAATCGGCTAGTTTCCCTGGCAGAGTTGATGTTTCGAATCCAGTCCTCTTTAAAACGAGGTCACGAGCCTTGCGTGCTGCCTCTCTGGCTTTGGCGGAGATGAGGCACTTCTCTATAATTGCCTTTGCCTCGCTGGGGTGTTGCTCGAGGTACAGGGACAAGCCATTTGCTACAGCCGATTCAACCTGACTTTTTACTTCGGGATTTCCCAACCTGGCCTTAGTTTGCCCCTCAAACTGGGGCTGGGGCAGTTTTACACTGATGATGACCGCTACCCCTTCACGCACATCTTCCCCGCTTAAGTTGGGGTCAGTATCCTTTAAAAATTTAGTACTCCGGGCATAATCATTGAAAACTCGGGTTAATGCTGAGCGGAAGCCGGTAAGGTGGCTGCCTCCGTCTCTGGTATTGACACAGTTGGCGAAGGAGAGAAGGGATTCTGTAAAGCTATCATTATATTGTAGAGCTGCTTCTATGATAGTGCTATCTATCATAGCGGAGATATAAATAGGGTAGGGGTGAATAACAGCTCTATTTCTATTGAGGCGGCGAATAAAACTAGCTATTCCCCCATCGAAGTAGAACGCTTTCTCTTGATTGTTTCTCTCGTCTTTAAGAGCTATTTCTACCCCTTTATTCAGGTAAGCTAGTTCCCTTAATCGCTGGCAGGCCAGGTCGAAATCATAGTCAATGTTCTCGAAAATTTCCTTATCAGCAAGGTAGGTAATTGAAGTGCCTGTGTCCTGGGCGTCGCCAGCAATTTCTATGTCGCCTTGGGGAATCCCTTGGTGATATTCGTGGCGGTAGATTTTTCCCTGGCGTTTAACCTCAGCTTTAAGCCAGGAGGATAAGGCATTTACTACCGAAGCACCAACGCCGTGGAGACCACTGGATACACCATAGACATAGTTGCTGAACTTGGCTCCGGCGTGCAGGCGAGTCATGACTGCTTCCAAGGCTGTGATATCTTGTCCCGGGATAGTTTCTGTAGGGATACCTCGTCCATTATCAGTTACAGTGACGCTATTGTCCTCATAGATTGTTACTTCGATTTGGTCACAGTAGCCAGCCATGGCTTCGTCTATGCTGTTATATACTATCTCGTAGAGGAGTTGGTGTAACCCGTGTCGATCAGTGCCGCCAATATACATTCCTGGTCGCAGGCGTACGGCTTTGATTTCATCTAAAATTTGGATATCTTTGGCGGTATATTCTCGGTTTACGTCGTTATTCATGTCATGCTGAGGCATAATGCGAAATTGTAAGTAATGGTAGGAAACAATTTAGGCTTTCATTTATGGTCGATAATAATGACAATACGTCTATATTATACCATATCTGACATTGTAGGTGTTACTTTTGACCCTGTTTAAGCATTCTGGCTATTTCAGCCAAAGGGATGGGTTTTTGTTCTCCACTCCTCATATCTCGCAATATTACATTCTGGTTGCTGATCTCTTGTTCGCCGAGGATAAGGGCGTAGGCACTGCCTAAGGAATTAGCTTGTCTCATCTGCCCTCTCAGGCTCTTATCACCTGTAGCCATGATAATCGCAATCCCAGCTTTCCGTAGCTCCGAGGCAATCTTCATCGCTTCAATCTTGGCTTCTTCCCCCAAGTAGGCGATAAAAGCATCGGGCTTGGGCAATGCCGGAATATCTAATTTCTGTTTCTTCAGATTCAATATTATTCTTTCCAGCCCGGCCGCAAAGCCCACCGCAGGAGTTGGTGTGCCTCCTAATGACTCGATGAGGTCATCATAGCGACCACCTCCGCCGAGCGTGCTTTGTCCTCCTTTCTTCTCTCGAGGTTCAATCTCGAACACTGTCCTGGTGTAATAATCCAGGCCACGGACCAATCTATGATTCAATTGAAAGGGGATGCTCATTGCCCCTAAATATTTTTGAACGCTTTGGAAGTGGAGTTGGCATTCATGGCATAGATAATCTGGAATTTTCGGTGCGGTTTTAGCTATCTCCTGGCAAGAGGTTTTCTTGCAGTCAAGCAGGCGTAGCGGGTTCTTGACCAGCCTGGCTTTGCAGTCAGGGCAAAGATGGTCTGTATAACTTGAATAATGCCGCCTCAATACTTCTAAATACCCGGGTCGGCAAAGCTTACAGCCAATGCTATTGAGTTGAATAGAAAATCGAGGGAGCCCTAGCGAATAAAAGAATTGTCGTGCCATTTCAATTACTTCAGCATCGAGGGCGGGGTCTGCCTCCCCTAAAGCCTCAAAGCCAAATTGGTGATGCTGGCGGTACCTCCCAAATTGGGGACGCTCATACCTAAAGGCCGGTCCAATGTAATAAAGCTTCACGGGTTGAGCTAAGTTAAATAATCCATGCTCTAGATAAGCCCGGCAAACTGGTGCTGTTAACTCTGCCCTTAAAGCCAATTCTTGTCCACTTTTATCTTCGAAGATATACATTTCCTTGTCGACGATATCTGTCCCCCCGGCCACAGTTTTAGTGAAAAGCTGGGCATCTTCGAATATCGGCGTGCTCAATGGTTGGTAACCATAGAGCTGGCATAAGGAAGTAGCCTTTTCCTCTACGTATTTCCAGTAGGCATGCTCTGGTGGTAGGATGTCGAATGTCCCCCGAGGTGCTTTGTGCAAAGAAATCCTCCTTGTCTATCTTGTAGTTTACCATATTACTTAATTTGCGTTACTTTTGCTATTGCATTATTATGAATTAGATGGAAGTTAATGCGCTTATAGAACAGGCTAGCACTTACCTGCCTGACGATAAGGTAGCTCTGGTTAAAGCAGCTTACGAATTCGCTTCGAGAGCTCACCAAGGGCAGGTGCGTAAAACAGGAGAGCCTTATTTAGAACATCCTTTAAATACAGCTATGATTTTGGCTGAGTTTCACCTTGATGCTGAAACCTTAGCTGCTGCCTTGTTACACGATGTCCCCGAGGATTGTGGCGTATCATTAGATGAGATCGAGGCCGACTTTGGTTTACAGGTGGTTAAACTTGTTGATGGAGTTACCAAGCTGAATAAGCTTACAAGTCGAGCTCGAACGAGGGAAACAAAGTCGAAAGTTCAGGCGGAAAACTTACGCAAAATGCTCCTGGCTACGGCTGAAGACCTACGGGTGGTTCTTATCAAATTGGCAGACAGGTTACATAACATGCGTACACTAGGTGCTTTACCCCCAGAGAAACGGCGTGCTATTGCTCAAGAGACCATGGAGATATATGCTCCCTTGGCGCATCGTTTAGGTATGAGGGATGCGAAATGGCAATTAGAGGATTTAGCTTTTCGCTATCTGAAGCCACGTTTGTACCATCAGATTGCTCGTTTAGTAGCTGGCAAGCGAGCCGAGAGGGAAGGCTTCATAGCTGAGGTTAGTCAGATACTATGCCAGGAATTAGATAAGGTCGATATAAAAGCCAAGGTTTATGGCCGGCCAAAACATATTTACAGCATATATCAAAAGATGGGCAAGTATGATGCGCAGGGTAAGAATTTTGGCGATATCCATGACCTTTTCGCCTTACGTGTGTTAGTGGACTCGGTTTCAGATTGTTATAAGGCATTAGGTGTACTTCATAATCTTTGGCGCCCTATTCCTGAAGAGTTCGACGATTTTATTGCTAATCCCAAGGATAATGGCTATCAAGCTTTGCATACTACGGTAATGTGTCAAGATACAAGACCGCTAGAAATACAAATTCGGAC
>DATKVL010000489.1:0-1205 GCA_035530115.1 Dehalococcoidia bacterium
GGAAAGTCTGAACACTCAGCACAGACTTCAAGATTCTTTTTCTTGACACAACAAGTTATGAAGGAACATGATGGATGTTTACTAAAGAATTCTGGGCCACAGCAACCAGGACATCTTGAAGCCCCCACTGTATAGTATCTCGGGCATAAACCACAATCAAGACCACATACACCAATTGTTGGATAGATTTTTACACGTTCATTCATTTTGTTCACCATACTAGTATCATTAATCGTATCTTAATAAATTTACCTTTCTTAAAGGCGGGGTTTGGAATTTCATATAATAGCGGCGTAAGTGAACTGCAAGTTTCCCTAATCCAATTTACCCATTGCTATGATAGTGCTTCCCATCATGCCCTTGCCACACGAAATCCCACCACAATCGCCTGATCCGGCTCAGAGCTTTAGTTTCGCTATTACAGCGTCGGCTACCTGGCTGGTGCCTACCGCAGTAGCGGGATCAAGCTTCAAATCATAGGTGACATCCTTGCCTTCCGCTATGACTTCAGCTATAGCGCTTTCCAACCTATCGGCGCTATCCTTTTCTCCGAGATAACGCAGCATCATCACGCCGGAGAGCATCATGGCCATGGGATTCGCCTTATTTTGCCCGGCGTATTTGGGGGCACTTCCGTGGGTAGGTTCAAAGACAGCTATCTCATCCCCGATGTTGGCTCCAGGAGCTATACCCATGCTGCCGACCAGTCCAGCACAGAGCTCGGAAATAAAGTCTCCGTAAAAATTAGGCAAAACGAGGACATCAAATAGCTGAGGCTTCCTGACCAGCTCCATGCAGATTGTGTCCACAAGCATGTCGCCAAATTCTATGTCGTTATACTCTTTGGCTACTTCACGAGCAGTATCCAGGAAAAGTCCGTCGGAGAATTTGAGTATGTTAGCCTTGTGAACCGCAGTCACTTTTTTTCTGCCGTTCTGCCTGGCATATTCAAAAGCAAATTTGACAATTCGCCGGCTAGCTGTTTGAGATATAACCTTCAAGCTCACAGCGGAATCTTCCCTTATCTCCTTTCCTGTGGCATCGAAGACGAATTCCAGCAACTGCTTTGTTTCTGAATCATCCCTGGCAAATTCGATACCGGCATAGAGGTCTTCGGTATTCTCCCTGACTACCACTATGTCCACGTCTTTGAACTGCGTGTTTATACCGGGGTACACCTTATAAGGACGCAGACAGGCATAAAG
>DATKVL010000490.1:0-14574 GCA_035530115.1 Dehalococcoidia bacterium
GGGCGGCCTAATTCATTTAACCCACAAAATCTTCGATTTGGTGGGGTGATAGTCCATTTTGCTATTGCGCCTGCTCAATCCCTTTCTGTCATTCATAAATCGCTCCGCCACTAACGGACCTGAATCAGAAGGAAGGTTTAGAACCAGATTCTTGGGATTTGGATATTAGTGTTTAGGGCTTGTTTACCATGCCTTACATCGCCTGGCGATGCCAGGGATGATTCCACTATCTTGGGAAAGAAAACAATGCATTGCTTAATTGTAGCAAACACAAGAGGTTGCAAAAGGTCATGATTTTGTATAGGCTTATTCGGAGGGAAAGTATCTTTGTTCGTGGTGGAAAACCTTGTGAGTTACCTTGCTGGCTCTTGAAAATCTAAGGCTACTTTGGTGAAGTAATTGACAATGAAAGAAGCTAATGGAGTTAATAAAGCCGCCGGTCCAGCTAGTTCTGATTTAAATCTATCTGATCAGGGCAGCAAAGCTGAGAAACATTATCATGACCTCGTGGCTTTGAGTCGAGTCTCGGCGGCAATCAGCGGTCTGCATGAGTTGGATGCTATTCTTAGGATTGGCTTGGATAATGTGCTCAACATCGTGAACGGAAGTGTTGGAGGAATAATGCTCCTGGATGAGCCGAGTCAGACGCTGTCCTACCGTGTTTATCACGGTCTATCCGACAAATATGCTGAAGAGATGCGTCTTAGCCTTGGCGAGGGAATCGCAGGAAAGGTAGCTCAAAGCGGCAGGTCGGTACTGCTGGAGGATATCTCTTCAGAACCAAACGCTGCCCGGCTTGATTTGATAAGTTTAGAAGGTTTAATGGCATTCATCAGCGTCCCTCTCCGAGCGAAAGATAACGTTCTAGGAGTGCTCAACGTTGCTAGCCATGTGCCACATCACTTCACCAAAGAAGATGTGCATCTCTTGCACTCGATTGGGGACCAACTTGGCATAGCCATCGAGCAGGCAGGACTGCACGAGCGGCTGAGAAAAGCACGGGAAAGATTACGCAAACTTGCACGACAGAATCTTGTAGCAGAGGAGGAGGAACGGAGGAGAATTGCCCGTGAGCTACACGATGAGACCAGTCAAGCACTCTCTGGGATAGCACTTCAGCTAGAAGCGCTGATAGAAATGTCCGCGAGGTCTGGTAATCAAGATGATAAATTCATTGCTGGCCTGAAGAAAGTCCAATCGCTGACAGTGCAGGTACATAAGGAAGTAAGTAGGGTAATTTCCAATCTCCACCCTGCTGTATTGGATACGCTGGGGTTAGTCGCTGCTGTTCGCCAGCATGCCAAGAATAGGCTTCAGCCCTTAAACATTAACGTAACAACGGAGGTTAAAGGGACTGAGATGCGGTTTCCCCCTGATGTAGAAGCTGCTCTTTTCCGCGTTTTTCAGGGAGCCATTGGCAACATTGCCAAGCATTCTAAAGCAAAGAATGCTTCCATAGTGCTGGTATATCAACCAGATGAGTTCTCGCTAAGTATTAGCGATGACGGGCAAGGGTTTGATGTTTCCAAAATCACCGATGTGGAGGAAAGTGGGCGAGGCCGTGGATTATTCAGTATGAGAGAGAGGATTGGCTTCCTTGGCGGCACCAGCGGTATCGAGTCCAAGATTGGAGCAGGCGCTATGGTTTGGGCCAAGATTCCAATAGGTCAAGACATTAGATATGGCGAAAATAAGAGTACTGGTGACTGACGACCATGCCATCGTGCGTGATGGTATTTGTGCCTTGCTTGCTCTTACCGGGGATATAGAAGCAGTAGGCGTGGCCACCAATGGTAGGGAAGCGCTGGAAATGGTTGCCAAGCTCTCACCTGACATAGTGCTCATGGACATAGTCATGCCTCTTATGGATGGACTGGAAGCAACTCGCCGAATACACAAAGGGTTCCCGGAGATAAAGGTGATAGTACTGACCCAATACGAAGACAGGGAATATGTGTTCCCCGTTATTGAAGCTGGGGCCAGCGGTTTTATCAGTAAAGTAGCGGCATCCTCAGAGCTTACCTCAGCCATTCGGTCTGTGCACCGCGGGGATTCTTTCCTATCTCCATCCATAGCCAGACTCTTGGTCGAAGACTATCGACAGATAGCCAGAGCAGGAAAAAGCAAGGACATCTCTGAACAACTGACCGACCGAGAGAGAGAAATACTAAAATTGCTAGCAGAAGGGCACTCTACTCGTGAGATAGCCCGAATACTGGTCATTAGTCCCAAAACTGTAGAAAGACACAAGACTAACCTGATGGCAAAGCTGGATATTCACAACCGCCTTGACCTGTTCAAATATGCCCTGCGCAAGGGCATTATCGTCGTCTGAGATTATTGCCTCGTAGTCTTCACGGCGCTACTTATTTCCCACACCCCACTAATGGGAAGCGTTATCCACATAAATGAGCGATTAACTGCAGAAAATTGCGGTGAGATTTCCCTACCTTCTGGGGTAAACGCCTCTATTCCTTCAGTAGACTGGGCATTATAATTTATAGTAGCAGGCTAAAACAAACTCCTAAAAACATGTAGTTGGCAAGGGGGTGAAAAATGGAAAAGAACACTAAAATTCTGCTGGTGGATGATGAGTCGGAGTTCATTACGGATATGCAAGCTAAATTACTGGCAAAAGGTTGGCAGGTGCTTACCGCTGGCAACAGATTACAGGCAGAGGAGGTAGCGCGTAACGAAAAACCTGACCTGATTATTTTGGGCACAATAATGCCACGTGGAGATGCCTTTCAGCTGCACCAGTGGTTGAAACAGAGCTCCAATTTCAGAGGAGTGCCTCTCATTGTGGTTGATGCCCCACCGGAAAAGCGTCTGATTAAGGGGTGGCGTATGGACGAGGGCTTGAAGCTTGAAGCCGAACAATATTTAATCAAGCCAGTCGAGTCAGCTTCAATAGTGGCTTGGGCTGAGAAATTCCTGGATAAGACACTGAGAAGAATCAAGGTGCTGGTGGTAGATGACCATGCTGTAGTCAGGGAAGGAATTTGCGCCCTGGTGAGTTTGCAAAAAGACATGGAAGTAATAGGTGAAGCTGTTGACGGGCGAGATGCCATTGATAAAGTGCAGCGTCTTACGCCGAATGTAGTGGTGATGGATATAATCATGCCGGTGATGAGCGGACTTGAAGCAACGAAACGAATAACCGAGGAATACCCAGAGACAAAGGTTTTGATTCTAACCCAATATGACGAAGAGGAGAACATGTTTGTTGCTAAGCAGGTAGGGGCTTACGGCTTTATTGCCAAGAGCGCTGCCAGTTCCGACCTCTTGACTGGCATAAGGGCAATAGGTGAAGGAAGATACTTCCCTCGGTCTTTTGCCTACGTGTCTGCCAATTGGCCGGAGGGTCTAGGTAAGAATAAATAATCCCTTGGGAAAGTCTTACTCCCGCCTGCTGGTTCAAGAAGGAGGTCAGGGAATGACTATTGACAAACTTTGGTAGGGGGTATATTATATAGACAGTTAGTTAATTAAACTATTGGAGGTGTCAATGAAAACGTTAGAAGTATTAGACAAGGTTCTGAAGGGTAAGAGGTTGCGTCCTGCCACACAGAGACATTATAGGGATGCTTTGACTTCGCTGTCTGTGTTCTCCCCTGAGTGGTCTGCTGATAGTGGTGTTATTAATGAGTGGTTAGCTTCGCTAACTGGTTTTGCTGATACTACTGTAAAGATGTGGTTCAATGTTGTTCATTCTGCTGGTCGTTATATTAAGAAAGTTTATAAACTCCCCAATCCTTGTGAGGATGCGGAGCGTCCCAAGGTTAGTAAGCGTAGGCGTAGGTATTTTACTTCGGAAGAGATGGTCGCCATTATTAAGGCGTGTGTGACTGATTTTGAGGTCTTGTTGATTTTGACGTTAGTGGATAGTGCTTGTCGTATAGGTGAGCTTGCTCATTTGACTGGTGCTGATGTAGGCGATGGTTTTATCAATGTTACTGGTAAGACTGGACAGAGGCGTTATAGGTGTAATAGTCAGATTTGTGTTAAGTTGCGTTCGTTGGCTGGCGGTGATAGTGAGGCTGTGTTTAAACAGAAGTGGACAGGTGGCTTTTTTCCAGATGGTAATGCTCTTGCTCATAGGGTGCGTTATGTTGTTCAACGTGCTGGTGTTCAAGGTGCGAAGTGTGGTGTTCATACTTTAAGGCATAGTTCTGCTTCGTTAGTTGCTCAAGAAGCTGGTGAGGCATTGATTGTAAAGGCGTTGCTTCAGCATGATGATATTTCTACGAGTATGGGCTATATTCATGATGTGGACGAATTAGTTATCCGAGACGATAAGTATAGTCCTTTGCGTATATTAGGTCAGAGATATAGTTCTGCTCATCCTGATTTGAGTGGTGAGCAATTAGAATTGAGTGATGGTCAAGGTGGTGGCTCAGTAGCTTTAGTTCCTGCTTCGGGTAAGATAAAAGAATTAGTCGGTGTAGGTGAGTTCATTAATGATTTGTTTCCAGTTGTTGCTGACGGTGTGGCTGTGCGTGCTGTTTTGAGGTGTGATGATTTAAGATTAATTCGGGATGCGTTTATATTCTATGCTCAGTATCACGATGGGAATAGCGTTGCTAGAGCAAGGGGATTATTAAAGCGTATGCTTCGCAAAGGTGGTAGTGAGCGATATTCCGAGAAGAGTAGTGTTGCTGGCTGAGATAAGTAAGAGCCACCAGGCGAAGGGTTGGTTTGCCCGATGGCTCTTAGGTCGCAGAGGTGTATTAAAATATTTACACCTCATAGATATATTAATCCATACTGATATAATTGTCAAGTTCCGTAATGATAAATTATATAGAGGTGTATAGATGAAAGGCTTTAGGTCATTAGTTACTTTTCAAGGCTATTCGTTAGGTGAGGGATTTCTGCATTATTCGTTGCGTGGTCGTAAGGTTGGCTCGTTCTCTCTTGGTGTTGGTGGTGATAAGGATGCGGTCGAGAAAGGCGTTGTCATACGTTGTCATGGTTGGGGGATTAATGCTGAACGTGTTGTAAAGGCTGTCTGTGAGGATGGTCTTGCTGTCGTAGTTTCGGGTTATTTATCCCAGTATGTTAAGGCTCTTGTTAATGATGAGAGAGAGGTGCGTATAAATAACGATTTATATATCGTGGGGTTGTCTGTTCAATTGAAGCCGTCAGATGAAGTTCTTACTGAGGTATCAATGAATGATTGGACAGATAGGAATGATGCCATAAAGAAAGCTAGGGCTGAAGGTCTGAAGCTAAAGGATATATCGGAAGAGTTTGGCATTTCTGTTGAACGTGTGCGTCAGATATTATTAGGTAGGGATTATACTCGCTGGAGTGCTAAAGGAAAGGAGTAAGATGTCAGATAAAGATGATATTGTTCTGTATGCGTGTGCTGGCTGTGGATTAATGACTGAGTGGGATGCTGTTCTTGGTGCTGTTCCTCTGTGTGTGAAGTGTTACGATAGGTCGGTAGATTTAGACGTTCCAGTTAAGAGGAGTTTATATCGTGCTAGGTATCGGGAAGAGCATAGAGAAGAGTTAAGGCTTTCTGCTGGTAAGTATAGGGTAGAGAATAGTGAGAAGGTGGCGGTAAGTCAGAGAGCATATTTAGTATCTCATCGTGAGGCTATTAAGGCTAGGAGGCGTAGGTATTATCAGGCGAATAAAGAAAGGCTCTGTGTATATCAGCGTGAGTATTATAGTAAGGAATGTGAAAGGGTTACTGGCAATCATAAGAGAAGTCGTGAACGTTTGAAAGCTGAGTGTTCGGGTAGTGGTGGTCATATAGTCAAGGTGTAAAATCTGAACGAAGTATCAATTGCCTTGACGATATGAGTTAGTGAGTATAATGTAGTCTTGAGGGTGTGTAGCATCCTCTTATTAGATAGTTACTCGTTCTGTATTTGTTAGATAGGTGTTTGACAGTTTAGTCTGTCTGTCTATAATTAGATATAGTTTAATTATGGAGGTGTAAATGGCAAAAAAAGATGGTTTATCGTTAAGTAAGGATGGTATGCTGACGCTGTTGTGTGCGTCTCCGATTGAGACGAAGCGGTATGTTAAGTATCGTCTCCCTGCTGAGTTATCGGATGATGAAGAGCCTGTTGTGTTGTTTGCTGGCAAGCACGTTTATTTACACAAGGTGAGTGATGGTGGTGATGTGATTACAAAGATAGTGCTTAATTTTACAGATAAAGAGGCTTAACAAGATATTCAGATAAAGAAGTATGTCAGGGATTATCAATAGGGTTTAAGCAAGCAATTAAGGGCATATAAGGTCATTCTATAAGGCATTGGTGATTGGCGGTGGTGGTTACACCACGCCTTTCAGAGGGTAGTTTAGGATGAAGCGGAAGAGAAAAGAGAAGAGGAATTCAAGACACTATATATATAGTAACTTATAGTACTAGAGTTTATAACTTACTTATGAAGAGTAAGTTACTCATTACATATTAAGTATGAATAGTTTCAAGTACTTGACTTATATCCCGTATCAGCAGATTTTGACAAAGCGAGTTTGGTCGGCATCGGAAGATTTAAGCTGGCATCTGAAGTCCTTTAAAAGTAGCTTGATTTATAATGCGTGACAGTTCTATGCTTGCGAATTGAGTTAGTAAGCAAGTAAGGCTGTTCCAGCATCTTAATTTGAACGATGAAGCGTGATATCGTAGTAATATCAAGTGAAGAGTTCAAGGTGTTCCCCTCTCCCCGTTCACCTGAATTATGAGGCTGGTTCGATGTGGGCTGAATGACTATTTGTGGAAAGGTGCGTGTGCGGTTCTCATACCTGAATAGTCATTAATAGTCTGCTAGTTCAAGGAGGAGGATATTGGTTTGCAGCCGATAACAATTACTCTTGACGGTCGCGAGGTAAGTGGCTATCTGGGGATGACTATCCTAGAACTGGCACGCGAATCAGGCATAAATATCCCCACACTCTGTCATGACCATCAACTCTCTTCAGTTGGTGCTTGCCGTGTCTGTCTGGTAGAGAATGAACAAAGTGGGGCTTTGCTGGCGTCTTGTGTTACACCGATAGCATCGGGGATGGTAATCAACACGCATTCCCCACGAGTCATAGAGCACCGCAAAACCATAGTTAAGCTGATTCTTACCAGTCATCCTGATTCCTGCCTGGTATGCGATAAAGGCAATCGCTGCCAGCTACGCCAAATTGCCTCAGACCTGGGCATCGGATTGGTGGAGTTGCAAAGGATTCCTCAGATGGCCAGCATTGAGGAAGTCAATCCCTTCCTTGAACGGGATTTGAGCAAGTGTATACTGTGCGCCAAATGTATTCGAGCCTGCCAGGAACTAGTCGTTGAAGGTGCTATTGACTACTTTCAACGAGGATTTATGACCATACCGGCGACACTGAACAATACGCCGCTGGAAAACTCCGAGTGCACTTTCTGTGGAACCTGCGTAGCACTGTGCCCTACAGGCGCGCTGACGGAGAAGGAGAAAACATATAGAGGAACAACCCAGACTGTTATCCAGACAACCTGTCCCTTCTGTGGCTGTGGCTGTAGCATTTGCCTGGAAGTCAAGGACGGCCATGTAGTGCGGATCATGCCCGGGAAGGAAAGCTTGGTGAACAAAGGCACGCTCTGCGTGAGGGGAAGCTATGGCTGTGATTTTATCCATAGCCCAGATAGACTAACCAGACCCCTAGTCAAGAGGGATAACACTTTTGAGGAGGTGTCATGGGAAGAAGCCCTGGAGCAAGTAGCTACTGGATTCAAGCGCGTAAAGGACGAGCTAGGTCCCGACAGCCTAGCTGTTCTAGGTTCATCCAAGTGCACCAACGAAGATAACTATGTCCTCCAGAGATTCGCTAGATGTGTGCTGGGCACCAACAATATTGATAATGGCGCTCGCTTGTATAACTCCGCCAGCCGTATCGGCCTGGGATCTTCCCTTGGCTTCTCTGGCACTACAAATTATCTTAGTGACTTGGAGCAAACCGAGCTTATACTAGTTATCGGGGCTGATCCCAGTTCCTCAGCCCCTCCCGTCGGTTATGCCATAAAGCGTGCTGTCAAACAGCGCGGTGTCAAATTATTGTTGATAGACCCTCGGCAGACAAAGCTTTCTTTGTTTGCTCATCTTTGGTTACGACCTAAAGTCGGTACTGACGTGGCTCTTATAAATGGCCTGGCCAAGGTGATTATTGACGAAGACTTGCTGGACGAGGAATTTGTCGCCAGAAGAACAGATAACTTCGAAGCTTTTGACGAAAGCTTGAAAAAGTATACCCTGAAGTACGTCGAGGAGACTACTGGCGTTACAGGTCAAGAAATTCGTGCTTCTGCTCGACTATACGCCAAGGCAAGCCAGGCAGCAATTGTCTATGGCACAGGAATTACGCAGCATATCACAGGAACGGACGGCGTGAAGGCTCTGGCAAATTTGGCGTTGCTGACGGGAAACATTGGGCGCAAGGGAGGTGGTATCTGTGCCCTACAAAGAGAAAATAATGGACAAGGCGCCTGCGACATGGGGACACTGCCCAAATTTCTCCCTGGATATCAGAGTGTAGCAGATGCCCAAGCCAGGGGGAAATTCGAAGAACGTTGGAGAGTAAGCTTGCCGGCTAAAGCTGGGCTCACGGCCTTGGAAATTATGGAACAGGCAAAAAGGGGAAAGATTAAGGGCGTGTATATTATGGGAGAAAATCCCTGTTTAAGCTTCCCACACTCAGGACTGGTTACTAAAGCTCTGGCTTCCCTTGATTTTCTGGTGGTGCAGGATATATTCCTTACCGAGACGGCCAAACTAGCCAATGTGATTCTACCTGCCGCAAGCTTCGCTGAAAGGGACGGGACATTCACCAACTTCGAGGGAAGGATACAAAGGGTGCAGAAGGCAATCGCCCCTCTGGGCGAAAGCCTGCCAGACTGGGAAATAGTCATGCGCTTAGCTGATAAGATGGATTACCCGTTGCCATTTTCCTCTCTACAGGATGTTGTGAGTGAGATTGAGGAATTAGTTCCTTCATACGAAGCCTATACTGATTCCGGAAGACAGGATGAGTTAGCCTCCGAGGAAACAGGACACACCTATGGTAGGCAACTCTTAAAGGGATTTGCCCGTTTCTCCCCCATTGAGCATACTCCACAAGCAGGGGAGAGAAAATCAGATTATCCCTTTACCCTGCTCACCGGTACTACCCTTTATCATTTCGGCACTGGCTCCAGAAGCTCCAGGTCTTCACGATTGAAAAAATTTTCCCCACAGGCTTTTGTGGAAATTTGTGAATCTGACGCCAGAAAACTTGGCGTTAGCCATGGCGACAAGGTCAGTGTTATTTCACCGGTCTCCGAATTAACCACCATCGCTAGAATCATCGATGGCCTCCCTGAAGGGATACTCTTTATGCCAGTTTCCTTCCCGGACACTCCGGTTAATGAGCTATTCGATATTGTCTTAAATCCAGAAACAAAAGTACCTTCACTGAAAGCATGCAGCGTAAAAATAGAGAAAATTTCTCTCACTTGAGGGGAGAGAATTAAAGCTCGTCCAGAGCAAAGAGAAGGAGCAGACGAAGATGGATAAAGAAGAGATAAATAGAGAAGTCGATCTAGCACAGGTAAATAAGCTTGCGACTGAATACAGCCAGCAGAAGTGGGCGTTAATATCGCTGCTGCAAAAAATCCAAAGCGAGTTCGGGTATATCCCTCCTCAGTCTATACCGTTTATAGCCAGAAGCTTGGGGCTTTTCTCCAGTCAGGTGCAAGGGGTGATTAGTTTTTATACCCAGCTCTATACTCAGCCGCGGGGCAGAAAAGTTGTCAGGGTTTGTCGGGGGACAGCTTGCCATGTGCGGGGAGGGAAGACGATACTGAAATTGGTTAAGCGGCATCTAGATATAGAAGAGGGCGAGACTTCCCCTGATTTGGAATATACTCTGGAAACCGTGGCCTGCATTGGTGTTTGTGCCCTGGCCCCCAACATAGTCGTCGCTGACCACGTCCATGGTCATATGAACCCTAAGAAAGTAGAGCAGTTGTTCAGGAATCGGGAGGGTAGAGAGTAGTATGCAAAACCATCATACTATCTTTGTTTGTCAGGGAACAGGATGCCTTTCCAGCGGCTCTGATGCTGTCTATGAGGCGTTTAAGGAAGAAATAAGCCGACAAGGGATAAGCCATGCCGAGGTGGATTTCACTGGTTGTCATGGTTTCTGCGAGCAGGGTCCCAATGTAGTCATTGAATCCGAGGGCATTTTCTATACCCATGTCCAGGCTGAGGATGCTCCAGAAATTGTCGGCTCTCATCTTCGAGATGGCAAGCCTGTGGAACGCCTTTTCTACCATGACCCGGTAACTGGCGAAGCCATACCGCACTATTCAGAAATAAATTTCTACAAAAAACAGCAGCGTGTCATTCTGCACAACTGCGGGCAAATCAACCCGGAAAAAATCGAGCATTATATTGCTCATGGAGGTTATCAGGCGCTGAGAAAGGCTTTCCTTGAAATGACACCAGAGCAGGTCATTAATGAGGTCAAGAACTCTGGGCTTAGAGGGCGTGGTGGCGCTGGTTTCCCTACTGGGCGGAAGTGGGAGTCCTGTCGCAGCGCTCCCGGAGATAAGAAATATGTCATCTGCAATGCCGATGAAGGCGACCCCGGTGCTTTTATGGACCGCTCTATCCTGGAGGCGGATCCTCACTCCGTACTAGAGGGAATGACGATCAGTGCTTATGCCATTGGTAGCCAAGACGGTTACATATACGTCAGGGCTGAGTATCCCCTAGCTGTGAAACGTCTCAAGGTAGCTGTCGCCCAGGCAAGAGAGCGCGGGTTTCTTGGCAGGAAAATTCTCGAAACAGACTTCAGCTTCGATGTGGACATTGTGGAGGGGGCAGGAGCCTTCGTTTGTGGAGAGTCCACGGCACTGATGGCGTCAATTGAAGGCAAGAGAGGTATGCCCCGTCAAACACCACCTCGCTCAGTGGAGAGAGGCCTGGGTGGCAAGCCGACCTCGCTAAACAACGTCAAGACCTTTGCCTTTGTGCCCCAAATAATCAACAACGGGGCTGATTGGTTTACCAACATCGGTACTGAAAAAAGCAAAGGGACGGCTGTCTTTGCCCTCACGGGGAAGATTGTCAATAGTGGGTTAGTAGAGGTGCCTATGGGCACTCCCCTATCCACCATCATCTTTGATATCGGGGGTGGTATCCCCCGGGGCAAGCGGTTTAAGGCTGTGCAGACGGGTGGCCCTTCAGGTGGATGCATCCCGGCCCGATTTCTCGACTCCCCAGTGGAATATGAAACACTGGCTCAATTAGGCTCGATTATGGGCTCTGGCGGCATGGTGGTACTGGACGAGACCACCTGCATGGTGGATGTGGCCAAGTATTTCTTGAGCTTCACACAGGCGGAGTCCTGCGGGAAGTGTGTCCCTTGCCGCCTGGGAACCAAGCAAATGCTGGAGATCCTGACCAGAATCAGTCAGGGCAAAGGGCGTGAAGAGGATATGGATACTCTGCTTACCATAGCTAAGGCAGTGAAAGAATGCTCGCTATGTGGCTTGGGTCAAAGCGCACCTAATCCCGTCCTTACCACCCTGAACTACTTTAGGGACGAATATGAAACTCACATAAAAGAGAAGAAATGCCCGGCCGCTGTGTGCGATGCCCTCATGATATCACCGTGTCAGCATACCTGCCCGGTAGGAATCAATATTCCTAAATATGTGGCTCAAATTTCCGATGGTGAATACCTGGAGGCTATTGATACCATCAGGGAGCGTAATCCCTTCCCTGCTATTTGCGGCCGCATCTGTCATCACCCCTGCGAGGGAAGATGCCGCCGGGGGGAACTCGATGAGCCCGTAGCAATCAGAGCGCTTAAGCGCTTTGCCGCCGACTGGTATTTTGACCATGTTAATGAATTACCTGAACCAGAACCCTTCCCCCAGACTCACAGCCAAAAAGTAGCTGTAGTAGGAGCGGGACCTACAGGGTTGTCCTGCGCCTATTTCCTGGCTCAAATGGGCTATCCTGTCACGGTCTTTGAAGCCTTCCCCATAGGCGGGGGCATGCTCTCGGTAGCTATACCCGACTTTCGCTTGCCGCGGGAGGTTATTGAAAAGGAGATAAATTATATCGCCAAGCGGGGAGTGGAGATAAAATACAATACACCAGTAAACGTAAATTTCACCATAGCGGATATCAGAAACAGTGGCTTTGAAGCCGTTTTCATCGCTGCTGGGGCGCAAAGGAGCCAGAACATTGGCATACCCGGAGAATTGGAAGATATTGAGGGCTTCTACTATGGTTTGAGATTTCTCAGAGATGTGAAGGTTGGCAAGCCTATCAAAATTGGGCGCAGGGTAGCTGTTATCGGCGGTGGCAATGTGGCCTTGGACTCTTCTCGCACAGCTCTTCGCCTTGGTGCCGATGAAGTGAGCATCTTTTACCGTCGGTCGCGGGAAGAGATGCCAGTAACTGAGGTGGAGTATGATGAGACTCTGGCTGAAGGCGTCCAGGTTAATTTTCTCGTCAGCCCCACCCGCATAGTAAGCGATGATTGGAAGATAGCCGGTTTACAGTGTGTCCAGATGAAGCTGGGTGATCCTGATGCCGGTGGACGCCGTCGCCCAATTCCCATTCCTGGCTCAGAGTTTTTCGCTCCGGCGGATACCGTCATTGCTGCTGTGGGGCAGGCTCCAGACCTGTCGTTTTTACCCCCGGATAGTGCTCTTGAGCGTACTCGGTGGGAGAGGCTGGCGGTTGATGAAAACAGATTGGTCACCAATATTCCCGAGGTCTTTGCCGGGGGGGATTTTGTCTCCGGGCCGGGCATGGTTGTAGAAGCTATTGCGGCTGGCCGGAGAGGGGCCATCGCCATAGATAAATATCTCCGGGGCGATACCTCACGGGTCGAGATGTATGACCTCAAGCCCAGCGTTATTGAGGAAGAAATAAGTGGAGAGGAAGAAGAAAGCTGGGAACCACAATTCAGGCCGGAAACACCTCATCTCCCTCTCCAGGAGAGGAAAGGTAGCTTTAAAGAGATAGAGTTGAGCTTTTCTGAGGATAAGGCGAGACAGGAGTCTAAGCGTTGCTTAAGATGCGACTTAGAGAAATAAAAATAAGCGCTCAGCCATCGATATTTGGTAGGTCGCTGGTTGCTGAAAGCCGAGGGCTTTTACTGGGAGGTTAAGCATGAAATCTATTACTAAACAAAAGACTTTTGAGGAAATCGAACAGCAGTTAGACGGGTTTGACCGGGTGTATATTGCTGGTTGTGGCACATGCACCACGATGACTAAAACTGGTGGGAGGGAAGAGGTCCTGGAAATGAGGGAGCGTCTGCAAGAACTGGGCAAGCTAGTGACTGGCTGGACAGTTATTCCTACCGCCTGTGATGAGATGACCGAAGTAGCTGTTAAAGAAAATAATGGAGCCATTCAGAATGCCAAATGTATTTTGGTCATGTCCTGTGCTTTAGGGGTGCATAAGCTGAGTACCTATATTGACAAGCCAGTCATTCCGGCCCTGGATACTCTTTTCATAGGCGTCGAGGATAGTCCGGGCTGTTTTCAAGAGGTTTGTGCCCAGTGTGGTCAGTGCGTCCTGGGAGAGACTGCTGGCATCTGTCCCTTGACGGCATGTCACAAAGGTTTGCTGAACGGCCCATGTGGTGGCACCAACAATGGTAAGTGCGAGGTGGATAAGGAAAAGGATTGTGGCTGGACTCTCATATATCAGCGACTACAAGAACAGGGCCGGCTTGATTTGATGCGTAAGTATCATTCCCCCAGAGATTACAACGTGGCACCCAGGCCGCGAACGACCATGATTATATGAAGGAGGAGCTATGGCGCAGAGTTTTAGGGAAGTTCTTAAATCTGATAAATTTGTGATAACCAGCGAAATCGGTCCACCGAAGGGGACAAACATCGAGAAGATGCTTCATCATATTGACCTTCTCAAGGATAAAGTAGACGCGCTGAACGTTACTGACCACCAGAGTTCCGTGATGCGATTTCCCTCCATTGGCGGCTGCCTGGCCATCAAGGAACAAGGAGGCGAGCCCATATTACAGATGACTTGCCGCGACCGTAATCGGCTTGCCCTTCAAGCTGAACTTCTCTTTGCGTATACCCGGGGCGTAAGAAATGTCCTCTGCCTGACTGGAGATGCTGTGGTAGTTGGCGACCACAAGGCGGCCAAGGGCGTTTTCGACCTGGATTCAGCACAGTTGCTGAAGACAATTCGGCAGCTGGAAGCGGGCAAAGACCTTGGGGAGAATGAGCTTGACGGTGCTGTTGAGTTCTGTGCCGGAGCCATAGTCACACCTGAAGCGAACCCGATTGAGCCTCAGTTAATCAAGTTTGAAAAAAAGATTGAAGCCGGTGCCGAATTTTTTCAGACTCAAGCCATCTACGACCTGGAAAAATTTGCTAAGTTTATGGAATATGCCCGCCAGTTCCCGGTCAAGATACTGGCTGGCATCATTCTGCTTGTGTCAGCCAGGATGGCGAAGTATATGACCGAAAATGTCCCGGGTGTCTTTGTGCCCCAAAACTTGATTGATGAATTAGCGGCTGCCCCCAAAGGCGAGGCAATCAATAAGGG
>DATKVL010000491.1:0-1153 GCA_035530115.1 Dehalococcoidia bacterium
ATATGGTAGGAGAGCGTTCTGTAGGCCTGCGAAGGCAGCTGGTAATGGCTGCTGGAGGTATCAGAAGTGCGAATGCTGACATGAGTAGCGATAAAGGGAGTGAAAGGCTCCCTCGCCGAAAGCCCAAGGTTTCCTGCGCAACGTTCATCGGCGCAGGGTGAGTCGGCCCCTAAGGCGAGGCAGAAATGCGTAGTCGATGGGAAACAGGTTAATATTCCTGTACCTCAATATAATGCGATGTGGGGACGGAGAAAGTTAAGCAAGCCAAGTGTTGGACGTCTTGGTTTAAGCGTGTAGGAAGATTTCTTAGGCAAATCCGGGAGATCAATTCTGAGGCGTGATGACGAGTGCCTTTGGGCGCGAAGTTGCTGATACTATGCTTCCAAGAAAAGCCACTAAGCTTCAGTTATATTGGGACCGTACCGCAAACCGACACAGGTGGGCAGGATGAGAATTCTAAGGCGCTTGAGAGAACTCGGGTGAAGGAACTCGGCAAATTAGCACCGTAACTTCGGGAAAAGGTGCGCCCCGGTAGAGTGTAGAGACTTGCTCTTGAAGCTCGATGGGGTTGCAGTGAAATGGTGGCTGCGACTGTTTAATAAAAACACAGCACTCTGCAAACACGAAAGTGGACGTATAGAGTGTGACGCCTGCCCGGTGCTGGAAGGTTAAGTGATGGGGTGCAAGCTCTTGATCGAAGCCCCAGTAAACGGCGGCCGTAACTATAACGGTCCTAAGGTAGCGAAATTCCTTGTCGGGTAAGTTCCGACCTGCACGAATGGCGTAACGATGGCCACACTGTCTCCACCCGAGACTCAGCGAAGTTGAAATGTTTGTGAAGATGCAATCTACCCGCGGCTAGACGGAAAGACCCCATGAACCTTTACTGTAGCTTTGCATTGGATTTTGAATAGACCTGTGTAGGATAGCTGGGAGGCATTGAAGCGGGGACGCCAGTTCTCGTGGAGCCAACCTTGAAATACCAGCCTGGTGTGTTTGAGATTCTAACCTGGACCCCTTATCGGGGTTGGGGACCGTGCATGGTAGGCAGTTTGACTGGGGCGGTCTCCTCCCAAATTGTAACGGAGGAGTACGAAGGTATCCTAGGTACGGTCGGACATCGTACTGATAGTGCAATGGCAAAAGGATGCTT
>DATKVL010000492.1:0-3115 GCA_035530115.1 Dehalococcoidia bacterium
TGAAACTGCTGCCAGCGTTATCTTCGCCAGAGAAATAAGGGAGGCGGATAAGCCTGATGAAGTGCAAGCACAAAGGATAAAGGAATTCTCAGAAATGTACGAAAACCCTTACCGCGCTGCGGAGAGAGGCTATGTCGATGATGTGATAGACCCTTCAGATACCAGAAAGGTCATAAACAGGGCGCTGGATGTTCTGGAAGGTAAATGTGTGGCTAGGCCGTGGAGGAAGTATTCCAACATCAATCTCTAAGAAAGGAGTAAGAAGGTGGATTTCAGCTTCACAGAGGAACAGAATAAATTTAGACAAGAGGTGCGGGACTTTTTAGAGGAGGAGCTAAAGAAGGGATATTGGGAACCTGCCTGTGATGCCTGGGTACAAGGCTTTGACACTGGATTTACCAAACGGGTGGCACAGAGGGGCTGGATAGGCCTGACCTGGCCCAAAGAGTATGGTGGGCAGGAGCGTAGCCATGTAGATAGACTTATCCTTACCGAAGAAATGCTCCGTTATGGTGCGCCGGCAGCTTGTCACTGGTTTGGTGACCGCCAGGTAGGAGGTGCTATCCTCTCCTTCGGCTCAGAAGAGTTAAAGAAGGAATTTCTGCCCAGGATTGTCAAGGGAGAGGCTTATTTTGGTCTAGGAATGAGCGAACCGGGAGCTGGTTCCGACTTGGCCTCGCTGCAAACCAGGGCGGTAGAAGATGGTGATTATTATGTAATTAACGGTCAAAAAACCTGGGCTAGCTGCGCCTCCTTTGCTCAGTACTTTGATGTGTATGCCCGAACAGATTCCGAGGCACCAAGACATAGGGGCATTAGTGAATTTATCGTGGATGCAAGGTCGCCCGGCCTTAGTCGCATTCCCATGACTGATATTACCGGCACCGAGGCCTGGAACGATGTCTTCTTTGACAATGTCCGCGTGCACAAGAGGTATTTAATAGGGGAGAAAAACCGTGGCTTTTATCAAGTCCTCCACCAGCTTGATTACGAGAGGAGTGGCATGGAACGCCTCATGGGCAATTATCCCCTCTTTGAGGCCATCATACAGTTTGCCAAAGAAAATCAATTGTCGCAGGAGCCTGTAATTCGCAATAAGCTGGCGCAACTCCAAATTGAATTCGAGGTGGGACGCTTGCTTATTTACAGAGTGGCTTTGGTCATGGAAGACGGGCGGGCCCCTAATTGGGAATCCGCTATGTCCAAGGCCTATTCCACGGAATTTGAGAAACACCTGGCTGGCGTAGCTATGGAGGTCTTGGGTCCCTATGGACAGTTGATGTCAGGTTCCAAGTTAGTCCCTCTGCGGGGCATGGCCTTACATTCATACTTAGGCTCTAAAGGTTACAGTCTTCAAGCAGGCACAACGGAAATCTTAAAAAATATCCTGGCTGTACGGGGACTGGGACTACCAAGCTCATAAGCCATAACTCTGAGCGCAGCGAAGGGTCTCAGGACTCAAAGATTCTTCGCCGGCAGCTGAGAATGGCGCTTGGAATTGTTGATATAGGAGGATAGCAATGAAGTTAACTCTTACTGAAGAACAAGAAATGCTAAAAAAGACAGCCCGCGACTTTTTGGCTGATAAGTGCTCGAAAACATTCGTTAAACAGATGGAAGAAAGCGAGACAGGCTATTCCAGAGAACTTTGGCAGAAGATGGCTGATCTAGGCTGGATGGGCTTGGCATTCCCCGAGAGATATGGCGGCGGCGACATGAATTTTCTCGACCTGGCAGTGCTACTAGAGGAAATGGGACGGGCTTGTTTGCCTGGCCCTTTTTTCTCAACAGTGGTTCTCGGGGGCTTGTCTATCTTAGATGTCGGGAGTGAGGAACAAAAACAAGAATACCTGCCCAAGCTAATCCGTGGGGAGAAAATCTTTACCTTAGCTCTAACCGAACCTGGCTATCGGAATTACGATGCCTCTTCAGTCATAGTTGAGGCTACTCCAGATGATGGCAACTATATTATTAACGGCACAAAACTGTTTGTCCCTGATGCTCATATTGCTGACTACTTGCTATGTGTAGCCAGAACCAAGCCTGAAAACGAAGTCACTATATTTCTGGCCGACGCCAAGAATCCCAGGATAAATTACACCATCCTAAAGACCATCGCCGGTGATAAGCTATGCGAGGTGGTCTTTGACCAATTACCGACACCCAGAGCTAACATCTTGGGGCAACCAGACCAGGGATGGAGTGCAGTGCAAAAGATAATTGAGCGGGCAGTGGTGGGAAAATGTTGTGAGATGGTCGGCAACATTCAGCGAGTATTGGAGATGACCGTAGACTACGCCAAGGAAAGGAAACAATTTGACCGTCCCATTGGTAGCTTCCAAGTTATACAGCACTATTGCGCCGACATGGCAACCGATGTTGACGGTGCCAGGTTTAGCACCTACCAAGCAGCCTGGATGTTAAGCGAAGGACTTCCCTGCACCAAAGAAGTGGCTATAGCCAAGGCTTGGATAGGCGAGGCCTCCCAGCGCGTCTTTGCTCTGGCGCACCAAATTCACGGGGCTATTGGCGTTACCATAGAACATGACCTGCATTTTTACACCAGGCGTGCCAAGGCTGGGGAGCTTGCCTTTGGCGATGCTAATTTCTATCGAGAAATAGTAGCCAGAGAGATGGGATTGTGACCGTTGGGCGGAGACAAAAAGCTGCAGCCCCACCAATGCCTGCAGGTTGCCCGCACTGCAGTTGCGTGCTTGTCGATGATAAAGCCCCTCTAAGTCAATACTAAGTTGGAACAGAACCTGAATAATTGACGTGCTTGCCAGGGTTGAGTATACTTGTGCCAGTCTGGCAGCACGATGGAAAATCTTGAGGAATTGCACAATGCAGCACGAAAGGGGTAACTACTATGGGGATTAAGAAGGTAGGCGTAGCTGGCCGTGGATTTATGGGCGCTGGCATTGCCCAAGTCTGTGCTCAGTCTGGCTACGAGGTGGTGGTTGTAGGAAGGAGCAAACAGAGTCTCAACAAGGGCATAGCAACAATAGAATATTACCTGAGCCGTGATGTGGAGAAGGGCAGAATATCTCAACAGGATAAAGACTCGACTCTGGCTCGCATCAAGGAGAGCATCACTCAGGAGGACCTGAGTGAC
>DATKVL010000493.1:0-5156 GCA_035530115.1 Dehalococcoidia bacterium
TATTTGTTTTCCAACAGGCTCTGATTTATTAGATACGCTCGTTGGTGGTGGTGAAAGTTTAGGATATCCTGCCGGGCGCATAATAAATTTTGTTGGTGATAAATCTTCTGGAAAAACGTTTTTGGCTTGCGAAGTAATAGCTGCTGCCTATTATAAATTCAAAAATAAATTAAAATGGGTTTATGATGATTCTGAATCGGGATTTTCTTTCGATACCAAAAAACTATATGGCGTAGAAATAATGCCTATAAATCGCAAGGATAGAATAAAATCGCCCACGGTTGAAGATGCTTATTGTAACGTAAGAAAGTTTTTTGAAGATTTACCTGACGATGAATTCGGAATTTATTGTATAGATTCGCTCGATGCTCTAAAAGATAAAGAAGGTAAAAAGATTGCTGATGAGCATTATAAAAAATTTAATGCACGAAGCACGGCGGCACAATTAAAAGAGGAAAAAGAAAAAGGCTCATACCGAATGGGCAAGCCTAAATATTTATCTGAAGAATTTTTCCCAAATTTGGCAGATTTAATAGAGCGCAAAAATGGTTTATTGATTATAGTTTCCCAGGTTCGCTGTAATATAGACCCGTTTAGTTTTGAGAAATATACGCGAGCTGGCGGAAAAGCTATGGATTTTTACGCTCATACGGTTCTATGGCTTGCTAATATAAATAAAATAAAGCGCAAGGATCGCGCCGTTGGCGTTACGATAAAGGCTAAAAATAATAAATCTAAAACGCCTAGACCATACCGGGAAATGTTTTTGGTTATATTATTCGATTATGGTATAGATAATATTACTACAAATATAGATTTTCTTTTTGACTTTAGGACCAATACAGGCTTAGTAGAAAAAAATGCTACAGCGAGTTGGAATACTTCTAACGAATATACTATGGCACAATTGAAACAATTTTTAATTGATAATAATAAAGAAAACTATTATAGAAAAAATATAAATACCAAATTGAAGCATGAAGAGTTAATGAATTGGTTCAAACAGGAAGGGAACGAAAAATTATTTGCCAAACTAGAAAAAACATATTCAGAAAAAATGTCTCGCAATGATTTGATAAATTACATTGAAAAAAATAATTTACAAAAAGAATTAGCGGAAAGGGCAGTAGAAAAATGGGAACAGATAGAAGCAAGCATACGGACAAATCGTCCACCGAAGTATCAATAAAATTAAAGGAACAATTTCATATAACCAATGATGATGCTTACTATGTATGGACCAGTTATCAAGCCAGAAAAATGTCGAATTTAAGTCCTAGCCAAGCTATAGATTCCTTGTTGAAAAATCTTGATCATAATGAAGATCATATAATACATTATTTTGCAGCTTTAGGCTTGGAATTGGTTAATGCGGAAATATTAAAAGGATTAAAAAATGTCCACGAAATTCATTAATTTAACCGATAAAGAACGCGAATTGATAATAACTCAATTAAAATTAACTGGCAATACTTTGATATCAACAAATAGAACTAAAAAAGCTTTATTGAAAAAATTAGAAAAAGCTGATAAAAGAATTACAACGCAATCTGCCAAAGCGAAAGGGCGTGGCTTGCAAATGTGGGTATGTAATAAAATATCTGCGTTGATAAATATTCCTTTTGACAACCAGGACGATCAATGTTTGATTCATTGCCGCGAAATGGGGCAATCTGGAACCGATGTAATATTACGAAGAAAAGCTATAAAATTATTTCCTTATTCCATCGAGTGTAAAAATTCCGAATCATTTAATTTATATAGTACGATAACACAAGTGGAAGCAAATCAGGCTGAAGGAACAAATTGGCTAATTGTGCATAAGCGAAAAACTATCAAAAAACCGATAGTGATAATGACTTGGGAAGCCTTTGAAAAAATATTTAGAAAAACGTTAAAATCATAAATAAAAGTCTATAATATATATGTAAGGGAACGATACAGTGGAAAGCGGCCCGAAACGCCGTCACGTACTATTCCCCGCGAATCGGGACTGGCCATTATAGCGTATCCTATCATTACGCTATATAAACGTTCCCGCCCTATTTACCGCCCGCGTGGCACTAAAAAATAGGAGCAAGCCAATGACTTGGGGTTAGGTACTTTATAATAATATCGACGGCAGATAGGAGCCGTCAACTTTGTACGATTTTTTTGTGGTGGTGGCCAATAGGATTGCTTGTGCCTATCCGGCCACCGATTTATTCGGGCAAATAGCTCATATGGCAGAGCAGCAGATTGTTAATCTGCCGGTCAAAGGTTCGATTCCTTTTTTGCCCTTCACGCTACGGGGACACGATCCTTGCCGTGAAGCCTAGCGTGCCTACAGGGTTACGGTTTTATACACCCTGGTATTTTGGCGATGGAGCTTGATATCCAGATTAAGCTCTATCGCCAACCAGCCGATTTCCGGGCGGCACTACATATGGTCCCGGAACCTTCTCTTTGTCGGCCCGAAAATTATATCGCGGGCCGCCACCAGCCGATTGCCGGACGGCATTATGTTCCGGCGCTTTTATTTTATTTAGGAGGGCAAAATGATATTCCCTTACTACCCACAAAAAACGATAGCCCCTCCAATTGATATAAATTCCTTGTGCGTAGGTGCTGTTGGCTGTAAAAAATGTCATTTGTGTATTCATTTCACTTCCATTCCACGTGGAACAAATAAAAAATATCTATTGACGCCGCCCGGACTTGTAAATTCATGCAAAGAATTCTACCCCGAATATATAAACCATAAACCATGAAAAAATTATTGCTTTTATCATATATGTTTTTTTATATTTTTTCTGTCGGGAGCGGAGAAAACATAGAAAAATATATTATAGCACATAATTACTTTGAACCGCTTGTAATCATAAAAAATGTTCCAACTAAATATCAATTCATGATTAAATATACGGCAGCTACTATTGGTATCTCACCAGAAATTTTAGCCGGGATTGCCTATACAGAATCATCATACAGAGAAAATCCTGAACATATAAATAATACTGACAAAGGGATGTTTGGATTGCATGAGTCAAAATCCATTCATAAAGAGCGCAGTGATTTATATGGTGAATATGACGCGACAGATCCTTGGGAAGCAGCCAGAATTGCGGCATTGATTTTATTGGATCATTATGAATATTATAATTCATGGTCATTAAGTATTGCGGCATATCATCAAGGGCGTACAGGATTGAAAAATAATAATGCCGAATCCTGGTATGTTGCCCGTGTATTACAACGCGGGACGAAAATATCAACAAGAAATCAATTGACATAATGAGCAATAAATTATATGTCGGGAAACTGTTGCGCGGTGATTGTATATTAGTATCCATACGGATTGAAGCCGTTGATTTAGACGAAGCGTGGGCTAAATTGCAAACTTATTTAAAAGACAAAGAAAATATTTATGATGACTGCTATATTCTTCCAGAAAAAGCATGAAAAAATACAAACAACCAAAAGAATTAAAAAAGCAAATAAAAGATAAAACACCACTACCGCATATTGCTAAACCGAAGCATTCCGTTGATATAGAAATTGGTGAAAATTCCCACGGGAAATTATATTGTTGGAATGAATATCAATATGGCTTGCCATTGGATTTATCTATATTGTCTTGGGAACCGCGTATAATGAAACATCCTAGAGGATGGGACCAAGGGCAGGACATAAAACAATTATATAAAGGCGGTAAAAAGAAATGCAAAAGCTGATATATAATCATCACTATTACAGCAAAAAGAATTTATTGCATTATTATATGGGAATGATTTTTACTGACAAAGCTTGGGATAATTTTATTAAAGGGAAATCAATTCATGGTCGGACTATTGATATTAACAGTAAATATAGACTGCCCCCGCACCGCTGTGAACGATGGTACAATCAAGATAACCATAAAACCAGCATAGCACGCCCTTGTCTGAATAAAGTAAAAGTGCGCTGCGATCAAACCGGGATTTATTTTTGTAATCATTGTGCAAAAATCATATCCAACATGGCAAAAGATTATAAATTCAAACAAATTACTACGTTCACCAGTATAAATTAAAACAGGCCAAAACGACGTGTTTTGACCTTTGACGTATACTTTACCCGGTTTCACCTGGAAAACCCTGCCACACATTTATCTTAATAGCACAAACGCCTGATAAGGGCACCCGATAGCCGACTTGCACGGCATGGCTCCCGCTATTCCCTGTTTTGGGCAGGCTGACACGAATTGGGCTTTCGAGCGCTTTTAATTAGTAATTAAAAAATCGCTGAATAAACCCAACCACCACTTAAAATAATTATTAAAACAAATTCAATAATGGAAACAAATTTATAAGTTTTTGCCTCCTTAATTGCCTGTTTCCCATCGTCGTTTAAATTCGTTCCCGATTGCTTCAAGGACTCTATAGTTTTCTTGTCGGTTATTGATTGCAGTTGTAACCGCATCACTGTATGCTTGGAGTCTAGCATTTGCATCGTCAAGCTCTCGAATGATTCGTCCATTGATTGCCTGAAGTTTTCCCAATTCAATTGCTCCTGTGCGTCGGCTATTTTCAAGTTGACCAATGTGTTGAAGAAAAGTTTTAAAATTTCGTTCTTGTCTAAGTTCGATAATTTCGATATCAGCATGTCCGTTTCCGATGAAGTTGGTAATAGATTTGATTCCTGCGCTTTTACCGGCAAAATAACTGCTAATCCCAATAGTAAAACAAACAATAATGAATATACACGTGGCAATAAAATATTTGCGCATTTCATGTATTCTCCTTATTTTGGTTTCCTTATCAATTTACTGTAAATATTGTATCCATAAGCGCCCAAAGCTGCGTGGGTTAAATAATCCCTTATAAGTATTGCCATATCAATTGATTTAGAAGCGAAAGCAAACGCCGTCACTACTATGATGGAAGCAATCAATGGGAACAACACATAACCGGCTTTGAATTTATTTTTACTGTCCAATTTTTTCAATCCGGTAACAATAAAAACTATTGCCAACAATATCAAAGGATTTATACCTAATTTAGCTATCAAATCCAATATTTGTTGTATAATAGATATTTCCATAATTCCTCCTTTTATATTCTGGACCTGAATTCAAAATGTGCCCAATCCCATTTCCATGAATTATATTTTCCGGCAGCACAAGCATCAAGGCCACA
>DATKVL010000494.1:0-4214 GCA_035530115.1 Dehalococcoidia bacterium
GCCGCCAGCGCCTGGGCGTAGACTATAATCCTTGACCCTGGCCTGACCGGGGCGTTGATGGGATAGTATTCGCCTGGGGTCGCGTTCTGGGAGAACGTTGTGATGAGGCATGCACCCATGGGTGGGAACAGGAACTCGAATGGTTTGAGACTCATGCCGTCCGCTGATTCGAGGTACCCCCAACACTGTGGGTCCTCCTGCGCCGTGACGATCTCGATGCTGTTGTGCGCCCATATTCCTAGCAGGGTGTCCGCGTACATGGGGACCTCCATGTAGCCGTTGGCTCCGCCGAGCCTTACGAGGCCGGCGTTGAGGGTGATGATCTCGTCCGCCTCTAGCCCGCCTATGGCTTTGAGTGTCTTGAAGCTTATGGCCTGTGCTTGCTGCGCCATTACATCATCATGCTCCTTGTCTTTGGTTTCCTGTCACGCGTGTTCATTTCGGCGGGGCTGTCCTTCGCGGGCTGGCTGCCTCCCCATAACCCGGCGGTGCTTACGCCGCCGAAGGGTGCGGACACTCCGCTGATGGTTGGGTAGACGAGCTCCTTGATTCCCCATCCTACGGCGCTGCCGTCCGCCCACGCTTCCACGCAGTCCACGAGCATGATGAGGGGCCCCGCTTCACCGCTGAAGCCGAGCTCCCTTATGGCCCATTTGCCGAGTTTGGCGGCTATGCCTGTCATGATGGCTGCCCCGCCTGGGCCGTCGATGTAGCCGGTGACGGTGTTCCAGTCGGGTGGCCGCCACGTTTTGACGGCGTTGACGTTGTAATCAAGCAATCCGCGTGGCCCGGTGCTCATGAGCGCCTGCACGTTGGGGCCCGCTACCGGCAGTATCACGCCGAGGGGCCTGATTATGCCTTTGACTCTCCCGCCGACTCCTACTACCTTGGATTCGACTGACTTCAATCCCATACGTATCGTATATAGAATCTATATAGGGCTATATATATTTATGGTTTCTATGGTTTTGGTGGCTATTCTTCCATGAGTTGCCGGTCGTGTGACATCTGGTTGATGATGGCGCGGCGTATCCACGCGGATTTGTTGCCTTCCCCGAGTTCTTTCAGGTGTTCATCGATTCGCCGGAAAAGCCGGTACTTCATACGGAGACTGAAAGATACCGTATTGTCATCTAATTTACTCATGTTTAATATAACTGTATAGCTTATTTATATCTCTATGGCCTGTAGCGGCCCGGGTCCTTGTATTTCTTACGAGTGGGTAGCCTGGCCCGGTATTTTTCGGCGAGGGCGCGCAGCTTCTCCAGCTCGCCGTCGGCGGCGGCTATGAGGCCGGGCACGTCACGCAACCTCAACTAAAAGCCCCCTCATATTCTCAACAAGTTTCAGAATATCACCGTCACATTCAACATAGAGCATATAGTTAAAAGCAGCGGTTCCTATTTCGACCCCATCCCGATATGCTTTTATAGCCTCCTCCAACATTCTCATTTCCTCGGTCATATTATTCGCCTCAGCTTCTTGGTCCACGGCTCCGGGCGTCGCCGGTGCATGATACTCAACCCGTCGCTCCAGTACTCTGGGAGAGGTATATTCTCCACTCTCCATTCCCCGAGGTCGCAGTCGAGATATGCCTCCTCCAGACCCAGGTCCATCTTATTGGCCAGTTCCAGCTCAGGTTGCAGTTCGCTTCTTCCAAGTCCTTCCACCTCCTTCTTCAGCGGCGCCTTATACCACCGGTAATTACTTCGAATAATGTTGTTTCTGTCAATCGATGACGCCGTCTGAGAGTCGATAAGAAAATCGATATTATCATGTCTGTGCGTAGCGAACATCTCGTCGATAAGTACGTTAATGTTTGCCATTCCTCTACGGGCGTGGGCGTACCGCTGCCAGTCGTCCCCGATGACGATAGAATCCTGTGGGAAATCGATACCACGGAGGGTTTTGATGTGATCCGGCACGTCATATCGTTCGATTGCCCTGTCATTCTCCTTCATCACCACGTATACGGGTTTACCTGTCTCAGCCTGTAGACGGTCAGCAAGTGAGAAGTCCAGTACAGTTTTTCCCTGACCGGGGCGTCCAGTGACCAGATGTATCCTAGGCGTCTCAAGAGCCACATCCATGAAGTCGATGGATGGGAGTGCAGGTTTAGTCTCCTCCATCTTCAGCCTCCTCGGGTAGCTTCTCGTGCAGGCGCTCCACGATGCGGTTGAACATGATCCGGGTGGCCTCGTGGCCTGCCGCGTACCGCTCCGCGTGCGTCACCAGGTTATCGAGGTTAGTTCGGGCGACCTTGATCTCCCTGGCCCAGTCATCGAGCTGCCCCGCGTAGGCATCCAGTTCAAGACCGCGCTCATCCAATTCCTCTTCCCTATTATCTAGCTTCATAATCCAGGACAGGTTGAGTAAAGCGGCGAGCACGAGGACAATCCATCCTACATAAAGCATGTTCATTTTACGTCGCCTCGCTCGATCATGTCCAGCGCCAGCCGGCCCGCCGCCAGCAGACTCGCCTCGTCAAGGGTCCTCCCGATCATCATTATGCATGCCCCGTCGATCTCGTCCCGGTTTTTCACCAGGCCTATCGCGAGGCCTCGCGCCAGGGCCGTCAGCTCCGCCTTATCCAACTTTCTTCACGTCCTCCGGCTTCGGCGAGTCCTTCGGTTTGCTGTACAGCTCCTCGTCGCCGTATATGGTGTCCACGATCAGTTTCGCCCTGGATGCCATGCGCTCCTTCTCCCGCCGCTTCAGCTCGTCGCCGATCAGTTTCCCGTAGTCGTCGTCGGCGGGGGCGCCCCCCGCCAGCGTTCGTAAAGCTGCTCCAACGTCGCCCATGAACTTCCATATAGGATCATTCCATTCCTTCGGTATGCTTTTCCAGTCAAAACTCCATCCCGTCGCGGTCACCGGTGCTAACTGTGTCTTTTCTGGTGTTCCGCCCATGATCTCGCTGAGGCTCTGGCTGTGGACGTTGAGCTGCTCGATGGCCTGGTTGAGCGCCTCGCGCATGGCCTCCTGGGTCCCCATGATCTCCAACATATCAACCGCTAAATCGAATTCGCCGGGGTTAGGCTTTAGAGGGGTGACCGCGGGCGCGGCCTCTGCTGCGGCCTCCTGCGCTTCGCGGTCCCATTCAACCCCCCCAGCGGTTTCCTCCTGGGGTGCCATGCCCGGCCCCGCATCCTCTTCAGGAACCAAATATTCTTTACCGGTACTGGTATTATACTCGGGTGCGGGTTCTCCACGTGGAGTATCATATGCTGTCTTGATGAACGCGTTCTTAATGAACGCGTTTATGCGGTTCTCGTCCTCCCATCTGACCACCAGCTCCTCGTACCTGTCACCGTGGATTTTCTCGATGTGTTTGCGGAGACCCCACGGGTGCACGTAGCCGCCGGGGCGCGTATCGCAGTACGGGCAATAGTATCGTCCCTTACTCAATGTCTGCAACCTCCGGGTGAGAGCTCGCCCGCGGGCGAGTCTACGTCGACCAGCTCCGCGTACTCCACGGGATGCTTGCTCTGAACGTGCGGCTCATCGAAATACCATGTCGGTAAATCCTGGCACAAAGCACAGGTTACGCGACTAGATTCCTCACATGGACACTCTACTTCTGGTTCACTCAACGTCTTTCAACTCCGCGAAAGGGCTTCCCGGCCCATCCGCCCCGCACATAGGGCAATAAATGTACTTCTCCTCTCCCTTCAAGTATCTATGCCCACATGGGCATACAAGCTCTGAAAGTTTCTCCTCGTCGTGCCTGCGGATCTCCTCGCGGGCGCGATCCCAATCCTCCTCCGTATATATCTTGTCTTCACTCATCTTTCGGTTCACCTCTCGGCAGATTGACGGGAGACTGCTGTAGCAGCTCTCCGTCAACTCTCGGCACCCCTATCCACGGCACGTATCGCCTCGATAAATCTCTGCTCTCCGGGTGAGAGTCCGACCCGACCAGGAAGGGGTTGTCCCTGAGCAGCCGCCTTAATCGTCTGCTCCCAGAGGGATCGGACTTGTAACATTTCATCGCGGAGTTCCATAATAATTTTCTGTATTGTAGATTGTGCTGCAGTTCCCAGAGGAACCAGTTGCTCACCTTCTTCGGTAGCAATCCACTCCAGGAGAGTAATGTGTTCTGCATAGATTCTCAGCACCTCCCTCTGCTGAATAACGAGGTTAGCAGCTGCGAGGGCTCCGATGACTGTGGGGGTTTCGGGGCGTTGGTAGGCGTAGGTGATGAATTGCTGGGC
>DATKVL010000495.1:0-3074 GCA_035530115.1 Dehalococcoidia bacterium
AGCCCATCGCTTCGCTATAAGTTACCACCGGAGGTTGCGCCGTAAAGAAGTCATTACTTCTGCTCTGGATAGCATCCCTGGCATCGGGCCAAGGCGAAAGAAGGCTTTGCTAAAAAAGTTTGGCTCAATTGAAGCTATCAAGGAAGCTTCGTCGGAGGAACTCAGCCAGACGGAAGGCATAACTCTGGCCCTGGCACAAAAAGTTAAGGAATATTTAAGAAATTCTCCAATGTTATAGCATTCTTAACCGCAAATGCCTCAGCATCGTTATTAAAATAGATATAGCTGGCTTTAACGTTTTGCCCCAGCCGAGCAATTCTTTGTGCCCATTGGGAAAGCTCTTCGTCGGAGTAACAACTGGAATATAGACCCTCGCTGCCATGGAAACGGACATAGGCAAAATCACTGGTAGCGACAAGGGGGCAGCTAAAGCCAGGCATGTCAAAAACGCACAACCCAACATTGTGCCCTCGTAAAATATCGAATACAGCGTCTTTAATCCAGGACTCATGGCGAAATTCAATTACATGCTGATATTTTGGCGGCAACGAAGATAAGAAATTCTGTAATAGCTCATCGTTGCGCTTCATGTTAGGAGGCAGTTGATATAGCAAGGGACCCAATTTTTCTCCCAACAAAACAGCACGAGATAGAAAGTTGTCCACCGCCGAACCTAAATTCTTTAACCTTTTTATGTGCGTGATGAATCGGCTCACCTTAACAGCAAAAATGAAGTTGCCGGGGGTGGATTCCCGCCAGGCGGTGAAAGCTTTCTCCGAAGGCAGTTTATAAAAACTGTTATTGAGCTCCACAGTAGTAAATTGCCGGGCGTAAAATTGCAACCATTCAGGCTTGGGCAATTCCACGGGGTAATAAAGCCCGCGCCAGTGTTCATAATGCCAGCCACTGCAACCAACATAGTACTTTACCGACATATTGTCCCTCATTCCCAATTTTTGTGGTTAACTATACTATAATTATCATCCTAATCCAGTGTCCAGTCTCAGAAACGAGATTGCTTCGTCCCGATAAATCGGGACTCACAATGACAGATGGGGAAGTAACTTTTTGTACGACCAGGGAAGTAGGCTCGCCTGTGAGGTGATATCCCAACTGGCACACACGACAAATCGATTCCTTTGACAATGCGGCTAGTGCGATATAATCATTCAAAATATTGTAATATATGTCCAAAATTAACAGGATTTTAACATTAGTAGCTTATAATATTGCAATCTAGAGATGTTGGAAAACCTAAGCTGTTACGTGAAAAGAGTTAGCATTTTTTTGATTACGGCGGCCTTAATTGCAGGGATGGCAGGCTGTGGCCCTATTCAGTACAACCTCACCATATCCAGCACCGAAGGCGGCGAGGTAACCACCCCCGGTGAGGGGACATTTGCCTATGACGAAGGAACTGTGGGCAACCTCGTGGCCGAGGCTGACGAGGGTTACCGATTTGTCAGTTGGACTGGCGATGTGGATACCATCGCCGATGTTAACGCTGCCGCAACCAACATCACCATGAACGGCCACTATTCCATCACTGCTAACTTTGCCATAGCCATAGAAATATGGGATTGGTATGATTTGGATGCCGTCAGAGATAACCTGGCCGGCAACTACACTCTGATGAACGACCTTGATTCCAACACTGCCGGTTACGAGGAGCTTGCGAGCCCGACAGCCGATGGGGGAATGGGCTGGGAGCCGATTGGAACTGAAGATAATGCATTTACCGGGAGCCTAGACGGGCAAGGACACGAGATACGTGACCTATTTATCAACCGACCTGACGAGATTACTATAGGACCTATAGGACTTTTCGGTTTTGTTAATGAAGGGGGTATCATCAAGAGTGTCGGCGTGGTGAACGCCTCTGTGACTGGCTATATATTCGTTGGCAGCCTGGTGGGAGCGAATGTGGGCACTGTCAGCAACTCCTATTTTACCGGCAGTGTGACTGGCACTGGCAATGGGATGTTTGGTAGCACTGTTGGCGGTCTGCTAGGATGGAATGGGGGCGCTGTGAGCAACTCCTATTCCACTGGCAGCGTGATTGGCGAAGCTGCTATTGGCGGCCTGGTGGGAGTGAATGGGTATAGTGCTCTTGGTACTGTGAGCAACTCTTATGCCAATAGCAACGTGACTGGCGTAGATGATGTTGGCGGTCTGGTGGGAGTTAACGGCGGCACTGTGAGCAACTCTTATGCCAATGGCAACGTGACTGGCGTAGATGATGTTGGCGGTCTGGTGGGATTTAGTGATGGCACTGTGAGCGACTCTTTCTGGGATACCCAAACCAGCGGACAAGCTACTTCGGATGGCGGGACGGGCAAGAACACCACGGAAATGAAGTACATCACCACCTTCTCAGGAGCAGGCTGGAACATAATCGAAGTCGGCGGTCCTGGCGAGCGCAACCCTGCCTACATCTGGAATATCGTGAATGAAGTGACCTATCCCTTCCTGAGCTGGCAGCCTGTCTAAAATGGGGACAATTCTATTTTCCACCGAGATTGCTTCGGCTGGCTGCGCCCTTCGCAATGACAGAAGAAGCTGCACCAGGCACTAGTACCTACTGCCTATTGACTTCAGGCACATAATACGTCCACAATAAACACCCGTGGAAATACTTCTGATAATCATATTCGCCATTTTGGGTCTGGCAGTAGGCAGCTTCCTTAATGTATGCATTGACCGTCTGCCCCGGAATGAGTCCATTGTACTTCCGCCATCTCATTGCCCAGGTTGCCAGCACAGGCTAGCCGCTAAAGACCTCATCCCCGTATTTAGCTACCTCAGGCTTCGTGGTCGTTGTCGGTACTGTCAGGCAGCCATACCCCGGAGGCTATTCTGGGTGGAGCTGGCCACCGCCCTGATATTCGCTTTCCTCTACTGGCATTACGGCTTAAGTGTAGAACTGGGAGTTATGGCTTTCTACGCCTGTCTATTCACTATAATTTCCGTCATTGACCTGGAGCACGGGCTCATCCTGAACAAGGTGGTTTATCCCAGCATGGTTGTGGCTTTGCTTCTGGCTTTATTGCCTCAGTCCTGGCTTACCCAGTGGA
>DATKVL010000496.1:0-1851 GCA_035530115.1 Dehalococcoidia bacterium
CCCGATCCCATTCATTTTTCGTACTTTAAGACCATACGGGGATTTTTTCAATGCCGTCAAAAATGTTTTTTCGACAGCACTTTCCAGGGGTATGTCACGTCTTTTAATATTTACAAGCGAATTATTTTGTTTCATAAACACCTCTAATAATTTGGGAAATTCTAGTTTGACTAATTTTGTATTGAGCAGCAATTTTTTGTTGGGACAAACCTTAATAGCCCAACAGTCTTTCTTTCAAAGTTTTACGGTGTGCTGTCATATCAATATGAACAAGGTCCGCCTTTACTCTTCCTGAAGTGGCACCATGTACAGGCCCGTCCCGGGTTAGGTGCAAAGACCGTATCTGCCAACATTCGCTTGGTGCGCTTTTCCCACAGCTTCTTGAGCTTGGGAACGTCGGACCTCGTGAAAACTTTTTCATTGACAACGACCTTGCCGTAGTCGATAAAGATCAATGATGTTTCAGCTTTTTCTGCCGTAGGATAGGCAAGCAACCCTGCCAAAGAATAAAGTTCAAGTTGCATCTCATATTCAGGGTTGTCGTCGAAGTTCAACTTGTCCGCTTTGCCCCCGCTCTTGAAGTCATCGACTTTTACTGTGGGTACACCCTTGCCTAGAACGGGCAAGACAGTTGCATCCGCCTTGACACGGCACCACGCATCCTTCGAGAACCACTCTACCGGCTTCCAGTCTTTGTCAAAAGCAAATTCTGCTTCGGCCAAAGCGCCTTGTTTCTTCAGCTTCTTCAAGACTTCTGAGATCAACTCCAGTTCTTTGGGAATTGTCTTTTTAATGCCGCGCAGAAAGAATTCTGCCAGCTCATGAAGCATTGTGCCACGGGCAAGTGCTTCGCCTTGGGGTTCGGGCAATTTGTCGATGAACTTGTACTTGGCCTTTCGAGGGCATCCTTCGTAGCATGTCCACCGGCTGAACGACCAGGCCGTGATCTTAATACCCTTTTCTGTCTGTTTAAGGAAACTCATAGCTTCTTCTCCTTCATAATCTCGATAGCATGGAGGGCTTGGGACTTGGCATCATCAAGAGCGTTGTGGTACGTGCCAACCCGAGCAAGCTTGACATCGGGGAACAAACCTTTCAGCGTGCGGTAGCAGCGCGAATCCCAGAACTTCCAGGGCACTTCTTTGTCCACAGCCGCGTAGCAAGCGTAAAGAATAGCGTTGTCAAAGTCACTGCCATTACCCCAGATTTTTTCCTTGCCGATGAAAGCTGCAAATTTGTCCAAGGCTTCTTGTAAATGAAGTGCAGCTGGTTCTTCTACTTGTTTTAAGATAACTTTAGCTTCATCGGATTGTCTGTCCCACCATGAAATTGTGTCTGGGTCCTCGAACAGACCAGCTTCTTTACAGCTTAGTCTGTTTACAGTTACATAAAACCCCTCGCCCAAGCCGTCCAGATCAAACTTGACTGCCCCAATACTTAAAATGCTGCAACCAGCACGCTTACCCAGTGTTTCCAAATCAACCATTATATTTTCATAGAAAATTTTGGTTATTTGTTTTAAACCATTACACTTAGGGCAAGTTGTCATTCCCGCACAACTGTCAAGAACTTCACCTAAACCATTACATTCCCGACATACAATAAGATTATTTTTCATTCGCAACTCTCCAGTTCTCCCCATCTGTAGCCCATCTCACCATCGGATACGAGGGGTGCATCCAATTCGACGCTGTCCATTGCCTGTTTCAGCAACTTCATTTCGCTTACAGCGTATTTTTCGGGTACTAATACAATCAACTCGTCATGCACTGTTATCAACAAAAAGCCATGCTGTTTAATGCGCTCATATCTAATCATGGCTTCTTTGATCATGTCCGCCGAGCTACCTTG
>DATKVL010000497.1:0-1968 GCA_035530115.1 Dehalococcoidia bacterium
ATCATTTCATCTTCTCCTTAAACCATTGTGTCATACATCTTAAGCATATTTGTGAACCACACTCAACACACTCGATATGTAACAAATGACCGCACTCTGGACATTCATCAGGGGGATTATCCGGTATCTTTGCTTTAGGCATTATTTCATCTTCTCCTTTCCTTCCACACATCCACGCTGTCCAAATAATTGACGCCAAGGACTAACAAGGGTGCAATAATAGAGCGTTTCTTTTCCTTTCCCACTTTTCTTAAGGACTCTTTCTTTTCTTCGTAGTTTACAATTAATACAATAAACAAAATTAAGTTCGGGAATTCTGCTAATCATTGTTTCATCTTCTCCTTTCTTTGATATAATTCTCTATGGCTGTGCGTATTTCTTCTTCAGAATATACCTTACAATGAAATTCACGATAGGCTATTGCACTACCATAGAATATAATCACTTCCCACCCATCAATACCTAATTCTTGTCGTTGTTTTGCTACTCCATGCCATTTCCCATTAACTATCTCTACGCTCATTGTTTCATCTTCTCCTTTAATACTCGTTTTTCCATTTCTTTATCTAATCGCTTTTGTCTGCCTTGCTCAACAATAAGACCAATCTCGTCAATGGTTTCTTCAAATTCTTTTTTCCCCTCATTATTGACCTCATAAACATCCTTGCCTATCTTGAATTTAAAATGAAATCCTAGTCCGTCCTTTGGTTCTTCTCTATCGTTCATCTGTTCATCTTCTCCTTTATTTCCTTGATTCTTTTCTTTCTCTGTTGGATCATATACTCATGTCGTTCGTGTTTGATTTCTCTCAGGTAATCTATTTCTCCTTCCAAGTATTGCAGTTCTTCTTCATAGCGTCTTCTGATATGCTCTTTCAGGGACACCCGCCCCCTATCATGACGCATGGAACTTTATTCTTCATCTGTTGTATTTCTCCTGATTCTAACGGCGAAACGGTTCAGTGGAAACCGTAGTCGTTAGCACTTGGCGTAAGGGATGAAACCAGTTTGAAACGACTATGTTTCATCATTCGACAAGGCAGGGACCGCCAAAGTTAGTTTATGGTCGGTGTGCCTATATGCAAGGTGAGCAAAGAACCCTACGCCCTGAGGGCTTTGTCCCTTCGTCCTTTGCTCTGATGTTTAGTCCTCCCGACGTGTTGAAGGGTTCCTGTCTATATTCGCAAGGAATAAGGATTCAGTCCTTAATATCTAGGATTTGGTATATATTACAATACACTTGCTCAAATGATTCATAACTTTCGTGAAGGGTATCCAACCATATTTTGATATGTTGTTTTGTATTGGGACCGTATCCATCTTTGCCCGTACATTCCTTATTGATCACATCGCGTAAATATTCCGAATCGACTTTAAGCCGTTTCAGGTCATAACGGTGTTTCATAAGTGCATCCATCATAGTTTCAACGCATCCTTTCCGCATAGTTTGAACTCTGCATTTGATATGAGAGTTTCAACCTTGTCGAGTTTGGTTTGTATCCCATTGATTTGTATGACAAGTTGATTGAGATCGAGCAGAATATCTCTTCCGTTCTTATCTTTTGGTGTATGGTATTTAATAGGAAGATGATCCTTGACAATCTCAGGTATTCGCTCTCGATAGGATTCTTTGCCAAGAGGCCAATCTGTTTCCCATTCTACGTCACTATATGCTTCGAATGTTGCATCTTCAATGTCTGTTTTCTCGAACTGTGACACATCAAAGATAAGTAGTTCTGCACGATTCAAAGTCTTTAGATATGCTTCAATATCTGCTTTTGCACTATATCCTTGAGGCATCCAGAAATCAATCAATTCTTGTGGAACTATGACATTGAGTTTTACGTCAGGTTTAATAACCTGCACTTTTGGTTTTCTTTTCAATCTTTCAAACATTTTGGTTTCAACACCTCACCTTATCACTAAGGGTTCCTATTCTTAGTCACGAATGGCTAAGGGTTCAGTCCTT
>DATKVL010000498.1:0-1129 GCA_035530115.1 Dehalococcoidia bacterium
TAGCGGCTATCCTGACTGTAAAACAACCATGTCCTACGCAGTTAAAACCGGGGTTTCTTGCCCCCAGTGTGGTGGTGAGCTCGTGAAAAGAATCAGTAAGAAGAAGAAAGTATTTTATGGGTGTAGCAAGTTTCCCAAATGTCAATTCGCCGTAAATCGCAGGCCAATAGCTCAGCCTTGTCCTGGCTGTGGCAATCTTTTAGTACAACACAGAGGGGATTGGGCTAAATGCGTGGCTTGTCAACATAAAGTAAAACTATCCGCGCTGGAGGAACAAAAAGAGGGGGTAGCCTTATGAAAATTCTAGTTATCCATGGACCGAATTTGAATATGCTGGGCAAAAGAGAAAAGTCAATTTACGGAGAAAAGACCCTGGGCGAAATTGATGCCCTACTGAAGAAAGAAGGCCAGGCCTTAAATGTCGAAGTGGTGACATTTCAGTCTAATCATGAAGGGGCGCTCATAGATTTTATTCAAGAGCAGGCGGATTCCGCCCAGGGCATAATAATCAACCCTGGTGCCCTCACCCACTATGGATTTTCTCTGCTCGATGCCCTGGTTGACAGCAAATTACCGGTAATGGAAGTCCATTTATCCAATATTTACCATCGTGAGGAATGGCGCGCCCGGTCTGTAATTGCCCCCATAGCTGAAGAGCAGATAATCGGCTTAGGCTGGAAGGGATATATTACTGCCTTGCAGGTCTTGGTTGGCAAGCTGAAGGCAGGGGCTTAACAGTTAGGATTTTAAGCAGGAAACTTTATCTGGAAGTGGCAAAAGGGTCCGCTTATATTGATGTTCTCAGGATTGGCGTTTCTTAAAATCTTCTAGGTCAAGCGTATTTATGAAATCCTTATATGCTGATAGCCCTTTCAGCTCTTGTTCATCAACTTTACCTTCGGGTTTGCCTGTTTCCTCATCAAGTATAATGCCCGCTTTCTCCAACACCGATTCTTCAGCATATATTGGGGCCCCAACTCTTACAGCCAAGGCCAAAGCATCGCTAGGTCGAGAATCAATATCTAATTCACCACCATCAATGCTGAGAGCAAGTCTGGCATAGAAAGTATCTTCCTTAAGTCCACTTACCACGATATACTCAACTGAAGCCCCCAAGGTAGAAATTACA